>NZ_RZRR01000260.1:0-6268 GCF_003998555.1 Mesorhizobium sp. M7A.F.Ca.CA.002.09.1.1
AACATCGCGCTGTGCTTCCTGCTTGGGCTGGAACTTGGCTGGGGCGTCGCCGGCGTTGCCTGGGCGACCGTCACCGGTGAGTTCCTGGCCATGCTGCTCGGCCTGGCCATCGTGATCCGCCGGTTTCGCGCGGCCCCGCCCTTGCCGCGCCATCGCCTGCTCGACATGACCGCCTTCCTGCGCATGCTGTCGCTCAACCGCGACATCATGATCCGTTCGTTCTCGCTGCTCGCCGCCTTTGCATTGTTCACCCGCCAGGGCGCGCAGTTCGGCACGGTGACGCTGGCCGCCAACGCCGTGCTGATGAATTTCTTCCTCGTCGCCGGCTATTTCCTCGATGGCTTTGCCACCGCCGCCGAACAGCTGGCGGGCCGTGCCGTCGGCGCACGTGCCGCCGCACCGTTCCGCCAGGCCGTGCGGCTGACGCTGTTCTGGGGTTTCGGGCTGGCGGGAGCCGCGACGCTGGTAATGCTGTCTGGTGGCGCCAATCTGGTCGCTCTCGTGACGACATCGGAGGACGTCCGTTCGGTGGCCGACATCTACCTGCCATGGGCGGCATTCACGGCGCTGAGCGGTGTGCTGGCGTTCCAGATGGATGGCGTCTTCATCGGCGCGACCTGGTCCCGCGACATGCGCAACATGATGCTGCTGTCGTTCCTGGTTTTCGCGGCCGCGCTGCTGACCCTTGCGCCGGCCTTCGGCAACACTGGACTTTGGGCGGCGCTGCACGTCTTCCTGCTGGTGCGAGGCTTCAGCCTGCTGACGATCCTGCGGCTCAGGGTGCGGACGGCGTTTTAGACGGTGTCCCCCGGAAGGCCCTGCGCCGTCCAGGACACTGAGCGGCAGCTTCGCGATAGGAATTTTTTCTTGACTCGGTGACCTCAGCTGTGGTAGATTTTTGCCCATGGTGCTGATTTGCGCCAATGACCCGCCGCACTGGCGGGTTTTTTGTTTGATGCGCCGTCAGCCAACGCCCGGCGAAAGCTCCGAAGGAACCCTTTGACCCGAGTTCGTTGCACCATCTGCGAGCGGGCCGTCAGCCGCGACCTGCGCTCCTGAGAGCAGTTCAGAGTTGCCTGGACGCCCAGAAGTCGAGGCGGCTGTCGCGCAACTCGCAAATCGACTTCAGCCGTTCTTTTTCGACGAAACGGGCCATTCCGGAAAGAATACGGCCTGGCAGCGAAGGCCCGGCATAGATCATGCCGGTGTAGAGCTGCACCAGATCGGCACCCGCACGGATCTTGTCCAGCGCCGTATCGGCGGAATCGACGCCGCCGACGCCGACGATGGCAAGCTCCGGCCCGAGCAGTTTGCGCATCTTCGCCAGCACGATGGTCGAACGCTCGAACAGCGGCTTGCCGGAGAGCCCCCCGCTCTCGCGCGCGGTGTCGCCGCTGCGCAGTGGCGGTCGGGAGATGGTGGTGTTGGAGACGATGACGCCGTCCACCCGCTTTTCCGTGACTTCGGCGGCGATGTCCTCCAGCTCTGCCTCGACCAGATCCGGCGCGATCTTCAGGAACACCGGCGGCTGGGCGCTTGCCGCGGCGCGCGCTGCCATGACCCGCGACAAGAGCTCGCCAAGCTGCTCACGCGCCTGCATGTTGCGCAGGCCCGGCGTGTTGGGCGAGGAGATGTTGACGGTCAGATAGCTGGCGTATTGCGCAAACCGGGCGACGCCGCGCTCATAGTCGCCGATGCGGTCGCTGCTGTCCTTGTTGGCGCCGATGTTGACGCCGACGATGCCGCCACGCCCCTTGCGCGCGGCAAGGCGCTTTTCGGCCGCCGCATGGCCTTCATTGTTGAAGCCCAATCGGTTGATCACCGCATCGTCGGCCGTCAGCCGGAAAATGCGCGGCTTCGGATTGCCGGCCTGCGCCAGCGGCGTGATCGTGCCGACCTCGGCAAAGCCGAAGCCCAGGCCAAGCAGCGCGTCGGGCACTTCGGCGTTCTTGTCATAGCCGGCCGCCATGCCGAGCGGATTGGGAAAATCGAGGCCGCAGATGCTGACCGTCAGCCTGTGGTCGCGGATCGCTGGTGCACCAACCGGAACGCCGCATCGCAAGGCCGCGATCGACAGGCCATGCGCGGTTTCCGGATCGAAGGCGAACAGCAGCTTCTGGCCGAGCCGGTCGAGCACGCTCATTGCCCCTCCAGTGCCGGGAACTGGTGCACACCATCGGAGCCAAGCGGCAGTGGCCGGACCCACAGCACAGCCTTGAGGCCGAGCGGACCATAAAGATGCGGAAACAGCGCACCGCCGCGCGAGACCTCGTATCTCAGCGCAGCACCCAGGCTGGCGCCGTCGATGGCGACCAGCAGAAGGTCGGTCTGGCCGGCAAAGTGCTTTGCCGCCGTTTCCTTGACCTGCGCCGCCGTGGAGAAGTGGATGAAGCCGTCTGCGACATCAATCGGCGCGCCGGTGAAGCGGCCATGCGTTTCGGCCTCGCGCCAAAGCGCCTGCGGGGTTATCTTGTAGATAATCTGAGACATGGTTGCGCTATAGAGCAGTTCCAGGAAAAGTGTGAAACGGTTTTCCCGGGAAAAGCGCATAGCGCTTTCCCTTGGGAATTGCTTCAAAAGATTCCGAACCAGCCATTCGGGAAAGGCCACGCCAAGGGTCTTCCCCATTTCCGGCGCAAACATGCGATATCTGAGGCCTTTGCCATGGAGGACAACATGCGTCTGCAGCACATCTTGATCCCCGCCGCGCTCGTTTCGCTGGTCGCGGCTTCAGCTTATTCGGAAGAAACCGACCGCTACCGGCTGGAAAAGTCGGCCACCGGCTATATCCGCATGGACACCCAGACCGGCGCCATGTCGATCTGCGACGAACGCTCCGGCCAGCTCGTCTGCAAGATGGCGGCCGACGAACGCGCCGCTTTCCAGGACGAGGTCGACCGCTTGCAGACCTCGATGAAGGCGATGGACGAGCGCGTCACCAAGCTCGAGAATTCGCTCTCCGCCCGCCTCGAATCGAAACTGCCGAGCGAAGAGGATTTCAACAAGACGATGGGCTACATGGAGCGCTTCCTGCGCGGCTTCATGGGCATCGTCAGGGATATGGACAAGGACAACGGCGCCCAGCCCAATTCGCAGAAGACCTGAGCGTTTCAACCACGGGAGGCGGCGCACTGGCTTTGCCGCTTGAAAACAGCGCGCAGCCGCTCATAATCGTCCAGTTGAACCCGAAAAGCCAAAAATCATCGGGGATTCGGGGAGGGACATTTGCCGGCAGGCTATTCTTTCGTCATCGCCGACGATCACCCGCTGTTTCGCGGTGCGCTGCGCGAAGCGCTCGCCGGCATCGGCAATGTCGCCGCCATCCATGAAGCCGGCGATTTCGAGAGCGCCAAGGCGCTGGTCGTGGCCAACGAGGACGTCGATCTGGTGCTGCTCGACCTGTCGATGCCGGGCGCCAGCGGCCTCTCCGGCCTGATCTCGCTGCGTGGCATCCATCCGGCGGTGCCGCTGGTCGTGGTGTCGGCGCATGACGATCCGGCGACCATCAGGCGGGCGCTCGACCTCGGCGCTTCCGGCTTCATCTCCAAATCGGCCAGCATGGAAGAAATCCGCAGCGCCGTGCAATCGGTGCTTGCCGGCGATATTGCAGCACCCGTCGGCGTCGATCTCGGCATCGAGCGCGACCCTGAAATATCCGACCTGATCAAGCGGCTGCAGGCGTTGACGCCGCAGCAGACCCGGGTGCTCGGCATGCTGGCCGAGGGCCTGCTCAACAAGCAGATCGCCTATGAACTCGGCGTCTCCGAGGCCACCATCAAGGCGCATGTCTCCGCCATCCTGCAGAAGCTCGGCGTCGACAGCCGCACCCAGGCGGTGATCCTGCTGTCCAAGATCGGCAGCGACCCGCTGCAGCCGGCGGGTTAGACCCCTATTCCGCCGCCGGCGCCAGCGGCCTGACCCTGGCCATCATCGAGCGCAGTACCGCTGGTTTGAGCGGTTTGTTGATCACCGCAATCTCGAGCCCGCCGGCGGTCGTGCGCACCTCGTTGGAGCGGTCGGCGGTGACCAGCACGGCCGGCAGGGTGTCGCCATGGATCGCACGCAGCCTGACGACGAGTTCGAGGCCGGTTTCGCCGTCGAGATGGTAGTCGGCAAGGACGATGTCCGGGCGATGTATCTTCGCGGTCTCCAGATCCTTTGAACCGGACGCGGTGTCGACGTTGCAACCCCAGCCTTCGAGCAGGAGCCGCATGCCTTCGAGGATGCGGGCGTCGTTGTCGATGCACAGCACGTGCAGACCGGCCAGCGAGGCTGTCGCGCGGGCGGGAGCCCTGGCTTCGATCTCGCGTCGTGCCTGCACGGCCGCGACGGGCAGGATAACGGAGAATCGCGTGCCCTTGCCCGGACTGGAAAAGATGCGGATCTCCAGGCGCAACACCCGGGCGATGCGGTCGACGATGGAGAGGCCGAGACCGAGGCCCTCGGCCTCGCGCGCGCCCTCGTCGAGCCGGGTGAATTCGCGAAAGACGGTGTTCAGCTTGTCGCCGGCGATGCCGATGCCGGTGTCGATCACCTGGATCTCGGCCAATTCGCCGCGCCGCCTGACGCCAACCAGCACGCGGCCGCGGCGCGTGTATTTGATGGCGTTGGAGACGAGATTCTGGATCAGGCGGCGCAGCAAATTGCGGTCCGTCGTCACCGTCAGCGATGACGGCATGATGGTCAGCTCGAGCTTCTTTTCGGCGGCCAGCGGCCGGAAGTCGTTGCCGATCTGGCGCAGCAATCCGTCGAGGTTGAAGGCGGTGTCATCCGGCTTCATCGCGCCGGCATCGAGGCGGGAGATGTCGAGCACGGCGCCGAGAATGGTCTCGACGGATTCCAGCGAGGATTCGATGTTCACGGCCGCCTTGCCGGCAGGTCCCTTGCCGGCCTTCTCGATCAGCGAGGAGCAATAGAGCCGGGCGGCGTTCAGCGGCTGCAGGATGTCGTGGCCGGCGGCGGCGAGGAAGCGCGTCTTGCCGAGATTGGCCTCCTCGGCCAGCATCTGTGCCTGCGCCAGTTCCTCATTGACCCGGGTCAGCTCGATGGTGCGCGTCTTGACCCGCTGCTCCAGCGATTCATTGGCCCTTTTCAGCGCAAGATCCTGCTCGACGCGCCCGGAAATGTCGGCATAGGTGGCGACGATGCCGCCGTCCGGCATCGGGTTGGAGCGCAGTTCCAGGATGCGGCCCGAGGTTTTCAGCTCCATCTGCCACGGGCTGACGAAGCTGGTCAGCCGGTTGAGCATGGCCACACGCTGATCGGCGGGAATGTCGCCGCGCTCGGCGAGATGGCGCAGGATGCGGTCGAGCGAGACGCCGACCTGGCCCATCTCGTCGGGCAGGTCGAACAGCGCCCGGTACTGGCGGTTCCAGCAGATCAGGCGGAAATCGCGATCGAAGACGGTGATGCCCTGTTCCATCTGGTCGAGCGCGATCTGCAAGAGGTCGCGGTTGTGCTGCAGCGCCTCGGTGGCGTCGTCGAGCAAGCGGAAGGCATCTCGGGATTCGCGGTCGTGGCGCCGAAACAGCAGCGACAGGATCAGCCGTGCCGAGGAGGAGCCGACGGCGCTGGCCAGCAGCTGCTCGGAAAAGCGGATGACGTCCATGCTCGCCTGTTCGTTGCCGTGCAGCGAGGTTCCGTTGGTCTTTTCGAACGACTGGAAAGAGCGCTCGGTGCGCTCGACGCCGAGATAGCGCCCGATCGTGTCCTTCAGGTCGTTGACGGTGATGGCGGTGCGGAAACGGCGCAGGCTGGGCATCGGGCCGGCATCGCGCGGCACGAAGATCGACGCCTGGATGCGTTCCAGCGGCACCGACGCGCGCGACAGCGAGCCAAGCACGAAAAACACCGCATTGATCGACAGGCTCCACAACACGCCGTGGTTCAGCGGTTCGGCGACGGTGCCGAACAGGGCCTGCGGCCGCAGCGCCTCGAAGCCGAACAGCCCGTGCACGATGATGCCGGTATCGGCCGCGGCAAGCGACGGCAGGAGCAGTGTGTAGCCCCAGACGAGGATGCCGGCGACCATGCCGAGTGCCGCACCCCGGCCGTTGGCGCCGCGCCAGATCAGCCCGCCGATCAGGGCGGGGGCGAACTGGGCGATGGCCGCGAACGACATCAGGCCGATCGACGACAGGCGCGCGCTGTTGGTGCTCTCGCGGTAATAGAGGAAGGCGATGAACAACAGGATGAAGATCGCCCCGCGCCGAACATTAAGGATCAGAGTCGACCAGTCCTCGGTCTCGGAGGGCGAGGTCTTGAGCAG
>NZ_RZRR01000261.1:0-6258 GCF_003998555.1 Mesorhizobium sp. M7A.F.Ca.CA.002.09.1.1
ATATCCTGCTGACCACGCCCGAACAACTGGCGCTGCTGATTGCGGCCGGCGATGCCAGACGCTTCTTCGAAGATCTGCGCTACGTCGTGCTCGACGAACTGCATTCGCTGGTGACATCGAAACGCGGGCATCTGCTCGCGCTCGGCCTGGCACGGTTGCGCAGCTTTGTCCCTGGTCTGCAAACCATCGGGCTATCGGCGACGGTGGCCGAACCTGACGAGTTGCGGCGCTGGCTGGTCAGCCAGAATCCACCCAAGGGTTCGACAGGCCATGACATGGCCGAACTGATCGTCGTCACCGGGGGTGCGAAACCGGAGATTTCCATCCTCGACTCCGAAGAGCGCGTGCCATGGGCGGGACATTCTGCGCGCTACGCCACGCCGGAAATCTATCGCGAAATCAAGCGCCACAAGACGACCCTGCTGTTCGTCAACACGCGCAGCCAGGCGGAGCTGCTGTTCCAGGAATTGTGGCGGGTCAACGAGGACACGTTGCCGATCGCGCTGCATCACGGTTCGCTCGACGTCGCCCAGCGCCGGCGGGTCGAGAAGGCGATGGGCGAAAACGCGCTGCGCGCCATCGTCGCCACCTCGACTCTCGATCTCGGCATCGACTGGGGCGATGTCGATCTGGTGGTGCATGTCGGCGCGCCAAAGGGGGCGAGCCGACTGGCACAGCGCATCGGCCGTGCCAACCACCGCATGGACGAGCCGTCCAAGGCGATCCTCATCCCCGCCAACCGCTTTGAGGTGCTGGAATGCCGGGCCGCCCTCGACGCGAACTATCTAGGCGCGCAGGACACGCCTCCGTTGATCAATGGCGGGCTCGATGTGCTGGCCCAGCATGTGCTCGGCTGCGCCTGCGGCGCGCCGTTCCGTGCCGATGACCTGTACGAGGAGGTGCGAACGGCAGCACCCTATGTCAGCCTCGACCGGCCGACATTCGACCGCGTCATCGACTTCGTTGCCACCGGCGGCTATGCGCTCAAGAACTACGAGCGCTATGCCCGCATCCGTTTGAACAAGGACGGGTTGTGGCGGGTGTCCAATCCGCGCGTCGCCCAGCAATACAGGCTGAATGTCGGCACCATCATCGAGGTGCCGGCGCTGAATGTTCGATATGTGCAGGCCGGCAGCAAAGGCGCGGCTTCGCGTGGCGGCCGGGTCCTCGGCAAGATCGAGGAGGCCTTCCTCGAAACGTTGACGCATGGCGACACGTTCATGTTCGCCGGCAAGGTGCTGCGCTTCGAGGGCATCCGCGAGAATGAATGCTTCGTGTCGAACGCGCCGGGCAGCGATGCCAAGGTGCCCTATTATGGAGGCGGCAAGTTTCCGCTTTCGACCTATCTCGCCGAACAGGTCCGCATCATGCTCGATGACCCGCAGCGATGGAAAAAGCTGCCCGAGCAGGTCGCCGACTGGCTGCGCTTCCAGGCCGACAAATCGGTGCTGCCCAAGCGCGACGACCTGCTGATCGAGACCTTTCCACGCGGCAATCGCCACTATCTGGTGGCTTACCCGTTCGAGGGCAGGCTGGCGCACCAGACGCTCGGCATGCTGCTCACCCGCCGCCTCGACAGGGCAGGAGCCAGGCCGCTCGGCTTCGTCGCCACCGATTATGCGCTGGCTATATGGTCACTGGGCGACATGGGCGCGATGTTCAAAGCCAGGAAGCCTTCGCTGAGCGCACTTTTCGACCAGGACATGCTGGGCGACGACCTCGAAGCCTGGCTGGCCGACAGCTGGCTTCTCAAGCGCACCTTCCGTAACTGCGCGCTGATTTCCGGATTGATCGAGAAACGCCACCCTGGCCAGGAGAAGAGCGGCCGCCAGGTCACCGTCTCGACCGACCTGATCTATGATGTGCTGCGCAGCCATGAACCGGACCACATCCTGCTGCAGGCGACGCGTGCCGATGCGGCGGCCGGCCTGCTCGATGTCAGCAGACTTGCCGACATGCTCTCGCGCATCCAGGGTCGAATCGTGCATAAGGCACTCGAACAGATATCGCCGCTCGCCGTGCCGATCATGCTCGAGATCGGCAAGATGCCGGTGAACGGCGAAGCCGATGAGACATTGCTGATGGATGCGGCGACGCTGGTCGCAGAGGCCATGGGGCCGGAGATGGTCGAGGAATGAATTTTTCGCTGGCGCGCACATCGCTGATCGCCGAGGCCGATCTTGTCGGCATCGCCGGCAAGCGCGCCGTCTGCGACCCGCGCGGCGTGCTCTATTTTCCGGATCTGCGGCTTCTGGCCGTGTCCGATCTGCATCTGGAAAAGGGTTCGTCGCTGGCACGCCGCGGCACGCTGATCCCGCCCTACGACACCGGCGCGACCTTGCTGCGATTGCAGGCCGTCATCGCTGACTACCAGCCGTCTATCGTCATCAGCCTGGGCGACAGCTTTCACGATGGCGGTGGCGCCCAGCGCATGCATGCAAGCTTCCGCGAGCGGCTGGAGGCGTTGATATCAGGCCGGCAATGGTTCTGGGTCGCCGGCAATCATGACCCGGAAGCGCCAGCCGACCTGCCTGGCGAGACGGTGCGTGAACTTGCCATCGGCTCGCTGCTGTTCCGGCATGAGCCGTCGAAGCAGCGTGTCGAAGGCGAAATAGCGGGCCATCTGCATCCCTGCGCCCGCATCGTCCAGCAGGGCCGCTCGGTGCGGCGGCGCTGCTTTGCCGGCGACGGAGGCCGCATGATCATGCCGGCCTTCGGCGCCTATACCGGTTCGCTCAACGTTCTCGACCGCGCCTATGCCGGGCTGTTCCGGCTGGACACGCTGATGGCCTATATGCTGGGCGCCCAACGCATCTTTGCCATTTCCGGCTCGATGCTGCGGCCGGGCTAAACAGCCCTACCTGCCGTAATAAAGCGTAACCGTGTGCTTCGCCTCTGCAAAAAACAGCCAGCGCTCGACCAGCATGCCGGCGAACTGGATTGCAGCAGCGAGTACCGACAGCAACGCTGCCGGCGGCCAGGGCAGGGCGAACACAATGGCGAGCAGCCCCAAGGGCAACGCGAAGGCCAGAAGCTGCGTGATCTGACGCAGCCGCGCGCCATGCTTGCGCGCGATGCGGAAACCCATTTCCTTGAGCAGGTAATTCTCTTCGGTATGCGGCCATTCCAGCGACCGCACCGTACCTCCCGCCAGCCCGGTCGCGGTGTTGGCGGTGGTCGGGATCTCCAGCCGGTCATTGTAGCGCCAGGTCGCCAGCTTCCAGCCCCAGCCGGTCAAGGTCAGCAGCAGGCAAGCCGCCAGCTGCACCTTCGAACCAAGCGCAAAGCCCTGCAGCAGCGCGTTCAGCAGCACGCTGCCGGTCATTGCCGAGAAGATGAGATAGCCGGGCAGGGTGAAGCGGCTATGCCATTGGGCGATCGGCTTCAGCGACGCATAAATCATGCCGGTGGTGCAGACGGTGATGATTGCGCCGATGGTGGCCAGAGATCCGGCGATGCCGACCCAGCCATCGGTCTTGCCGAAGAATATCCAACCGATGCCGAACAGTCCCGCCGGAATGAAGGTGATGACCGAGGCAACACCTTCGCGCGACAGCCATGAACTGCGCCATTGTGAGAACGCCCGCCAGGCGCGTTCGGGGCGGCCGAGATGACCCGTCGAGGACAACAGGCCGGCTACGATCAGGCCGAGCGCCAGCCCCATGCCGATGAAGCCCAGCCAGAAATCGGGTGGGATGATCTGGAAGCCTCCGAGCGTGCCCAGCAGCGCGAGCAGGCCGTAGCCCGCGCCGGTGGCAGTGGTGAAGAAGACGACGGAGAAGGCTGGATGCATGGGTCAATTCGAAAGCATGCGGTCGACCCAGCCGAGGAAACCGCCTTCGGCCCGCACCGGTTCCAATGCCGGCGCGGCCACCGATGCGGCGCGCGCGGTGTGGGCGCGCGGCGGCAAATATTTGTTGGTCGGGCGATAGCCGAGCTCCGGCATCAGGTCGACGCCGCCACGCTCGGCCACCAGTTGCGAGACCGCCGACAGGGGATCGCCGAGATCACCGAAATGCCGGGCGCTGGTCGGGCAGGCGGCGACGCAGGCCGGCACGCGGTCTTCTTCGGCCAGATTGTCATTGTAGATGCGGTCGACACACAGCGTGCATTTCTTCATCACCCCGACATCGGTGTCGAATTCGCGTGCTCCATAAGGACAGGCCCAACTGCACAATTTGCAGCCGATGCACTTGTCCTCGTCGATCAGCACGATGCCGTCCGAAGCCCGCTTGTAGGAGGCGCCAGTCGGGCAGACGGTGACGCAGGCCGGCGTCTCGCAATGCAGGCAGGAGCGCGGGAAGTTCACCGTCCGTCCGCCCATCTCGGTGGTGTGCTCATAGCTGTGCACGCGGTTGAACCAGACGCCGTCGACATGGCCGCCATAGGGATCGATGTCGGTCAGCGGCGCCATGTGGCCGCCGGTGTTCCATTCCTTGCAGGCGGTGACGCAGGCCTGGCAGCCGACGCAGGTGTCGAGATCGATGACGAGGCCGAGCTTCTTGCCGCTTTGACTTGGCAGACAGGTCATTTGGTCGCCTCTCTCGCCCTGCGGAATTCGGCGCCGAAAGTCAGTCTGTCGGGCGAGGATTCGAAATGCGGCGGCTGCAGGAAACGCTGGAACTGCGGCTCGGTGAACCCGGCTTCTTCGGCTGCGCATTTGACGATGCGCACGCGCAGGTCGAACCACGCAGCCTGGCCCGTCACTGGATCGGAATTCGAATAGCGTTTGCCCTGAGCGTCGGCCGAGGTCTGGTCGCCGATGATATGGTTGAGCAGGAAGCCGCGGTTGCTCTCGGCCGCGTCGTCCTTCAGCCCCCAGCTGCCGCGCCTTTTGCCGATGGCGTTCCAGGTCCAGACCGTGCTTTCGTTCACCCCGTCGATCAGCTTGATCTGCCCCTTCACTCTGCCGTTGATGCTTTCGATCCACACCCAGTCGTCATCGACAAGGCCGAGACCGGCTGCCGTCCGGTGATGCACGAACAGCCGGTTCTGGCTGGTGATCTGCCGCAGCCACGCATTCTGCGAACCCCAGGAGTGGTACATGTGCATCGGCCGCTGCGTCAGCGCATGCAGCGGATATTTTTCGAGGTCGACGACCGCTTCCTCGAAGGGCATGTGCCAGAAGGGCAGCGGGTCCATGTAGGTCTCGATGCGCTGGCGATCGCCTTTCGGCGGCACCACACGGCCATGGCCACGCGCGGCGAGCCTGAAGCGCTGCATAGGCTCCGAGTAGAGCTGGAAAACGATCGGTTCGGCTTTCGGGATAAAACCCATCTGCACTGCGAAGTCGAGATAGGAGCGGTTGGCCATCTTGTAATAGCGCTGGTCGTCCGCGAAATCATGATGCCAGAAGCCGCCATTGTCGATGTAGCGCTGCAACTGGTCCGGGTTGGCCTCACCCCTGCCGGTCGAGGTCCCATCCTTGCCGCGCCAGCCGGCGAGCGGGCCGATGCCGGGCGTGCGCTCATGGTTGACGATGTAGTCGGCATAGTCGCGGTATCTGGCCGAGCCGTCCTCATCGACGAAACCAGGCAGGCCGAGCCGGGCGCCGAGTTCGATCAGCACCGACTGGAACGGCCGGACGTCGCGGTCGGGCTCGATGACGGGATGGCGGATGGCGTCGCCCGGTCCGTCGGCATGACTGATCGGCCGGTCGAGCAGGCTGATGCAGTCGTGGCGCTCGAGATAGGTCGTGTCCGGCAGCACCAGATCGGCGAACGGCACGGTCTCGGAATAATAGGCGTCGGAATAGATGATGAAAGGGATCTTGTAGTTGCCCGCTTCGTCGCTGTCGGTCAGCATCGCCATGGTCTCGACGGTGTTCATCGAGGAATTCCACGCCATGTTCGACATGTACATCATCAGCGTGTCGATCTTGTAGGGATCGCCTGCCCAGGCGTTGCGGATGACGGTGTGCATCAGGCCGTGCGCGGCCAGCGGCGCGTCCCACGAATAGGCCTTGTCGATGCGAAGCGGCGTGCCGGCCTCGCCGACCAGCAAATCGTCCGGCCCGCAGACGAAGCCGAGCGGCATGCCGTCGAGCGGCGTCATCGGCTTGACGGTCTTGCCCGCCGGCTTCGGTCCGGGCGGCGCGGATCGAGGGTAGGGCGGCTTGAAGCGGAAGCCGCCGGGGACATCCACCGTGCCCAACAGCACCTGAAGGAGATGGATGGCGCGGCAGGTGTGAAAACCGTTCGAATGGGCAGAGATGCCGCGCCATCCAGCTCCTTCAGGTGCTGTTGGGCACGGTGGATG
>NZ_RZRR01000262.1:0-6257 GCF_003998555.1 Mesorhizobium sp. M7A.F.Ca.CA.002.09.1.1
TTTCCGCGCCGACCGCGGTCAGCAGGCCGAAGATGGCGCCGATCATCAGCCCGACCAGGATCATCGGCAGCGCCATCGGCGCACGGATCTTCCAGAAGATCTGCAGGGTGCTGGCGCCATAGGAACGCGCCAGCGCAATCTTGGCGCTGTCGACGCGGCGAAAGCCTGTCGCCGCATTGATCATCACCATCGGCCCGGCGGCCAGTGCCACCGCGATGATGCGCGGCGTGTAGCCGAAGCCGAAGCGCAGGATCAGAAGCGGCACCAGCGCCAGCATCGGCGTGGTGACCAGAAGCAGGATGTAAGGCGCGACGATCTTCTCTGCGAACGGGAATTGGGTGATGACGGCGGCCAGCACCAGGCCGATGATGGCGCCGATGGTGAAGCCGGACACCAGCTCGACCAGCGTGTAGCCGAGATGCGGCGCGATCAGCGGAAACTCGTCGAACAGCGCATAAGCGATCGAGCTCGGCGGCGGCATGATATAGAGCGGCACGTGGAACAGCCGCAGCGCCAGTTCGATGCCGCCGATGATGATCACCGCCACGACAAGAATGGCCGCCACCTCCTTGCCCGACTTGATGCCGGGGCCGCTGGCGAAGGCGGAAAGGTTGGTCAGGCTGACCTCATGGCCGTCGCCCGCCTTGGCGCCCGACTTGGACTTTGAGAATTCCGGAATGGCATCGCCCCCGCTCACGGCCTGATCCTCACGATTTCGGCGCTCGGGCGCTCCGGGGCTTTTGGCCGCGTGCGTTCGCCGACAATGTCCATCTTGATCCGGTTGGTGAGGTCGAAGACCTCCTTCGTCGCCATGATCTCCAGCGAACGCGGCCGTGGGAACGGCACGCGGTATTCCTTGGCGACGCGGCCAGGCCGGGCGCTCAGCACCACCACCCGGTCCGAGAGAAAAATCGCTTCCTCGATGCTGTGGGTGATGAAGACGATGGTTGTCTTGGTGTCGAGCCAGATCTCCTCGACCAGCCGGTTCATCTCCTCGCGGGTGAAACTGTCGAGCGCGCCGAACGGCTCGTCCATCAAAAGCACCGAGGGCTTTAGCGCCAGCGCCCGCACGATCGCCGCGCGCTGCTGCATGCCGCCCGACAGCTCGCGCGGAAACTTGCCGCAGAAGCCAGCAAGCCCGACCCGGTTGAGCAGATGCGCGATCCACGCCCGGTCCGGCTTCTCGCTCTTGATCTCGAAGGGGAAGCGGATGTTGGCGTCGAGGTTGCG
This sequence comes from Mesorhizobium sp. M7A.F.Ca.CA.002.09.1.1, assembly GCF_003998555.1. Classification (NCBI taxonomy): domain Bacteria; kingdom Pseudomonadati; phylum Pseudomonadota; class Alphaproteobacteria; order Hyphomicrobiales; family Phyllobacteriaceae; genus Mesorhizobium; species Mesorhizobium sp. M7A.F.Ca.CA.002.09.1.1. The sequence continues at coordinate 1,231 of NZ_RZRR01000262.1, forward strand.
CCACGGCAGGAGGTTCGCCTCTTGGAAGACGATGCCGATATCGGGATGCGGACCGGTGATGGCCTTGCCGTCGAGCCGGATCTCGCCACTGGTCAGGCTGTGCAGGCCCGACATCGACCACAAAAGCGTGGTCTTGCCGCAGCCGGAAGGGCCGACGATCGAGACGATTTCATTGACGCTGACATCGAGGCTGCAGCGGTCCAGCGCCAGCAGGTCGCCGGAGGCCGTGTGATAGATCTTGGTGGCTGCCTGCACGCCAAGCTTCGGCTTTTTTGCATCGCCCGTGTTCATCTGCCCCCCGGGAAGATTGCGCGATGATCCATTGGCTCATCCCCAGCGAAAATCAGTCTGTAACTATCCTACTTTCCTGTCAAGCACCGACGATAGCGGCCGTATCGCGAAAATCGATTAGTATACCTATCATCTTGTTTTACCGTCGGTTTTACGGCCTTGAAATGCATGTTGCTTTCCTACATACTTCGGAACTGACACGGACCGGAGAGGAACGGAGGAAGGTGAGCTTTCCCCAACGACACGCTGCGGTTGCGATCCGGTCGGGCACGTGGAGCCAGGGCGTGCAAACATGCTAAGACGACAGCCTCGCAACCCAGGGAAAGACCAGGACCCCATGACCGACGCTGGCAGCCAGGACGAGCCTGTTCCAGGCCCCGATACCGAGAGACGCGATCCTGTCCGGCGCATCCCCGACATCATCTCGCTGGTCAAGGATTCCTACAGCGAATTGCGCCCGGCCGAACGGCGTGTCGCCGATGTCGTTCTCGACGACGTCAAATATGCCGTCGACGCCTCCAACGCCGCCCTTGCCCAGCGCGCCGGGGTCAGCGAACCGACGGTGACCCGGTTCTGCCGCGCCATCGGCTGCGAGGGCGTGCGCGATTTCAAGCTGAAGCTGGCGCAGAGCCTCGTCGTCGGCGCGCTCTACCTGGCCAAGTCGCCTTCCGTCAGCAATGACAATGGCATGCCGTTCTGGAACGCCGTGTTCGGCGAGGCGCGCCGGGCGCTGCAGGAGGCCGAGCGGCAGCTCGACCCGGCCCAGCTGCAGAAGGCCGCCGAGCTGATCGCCAAGGCGCGCCAGGTCACGGTCTTCGGCCTCGGCGGCAGCTCCTCGGCGCTGGCGCAGGAAACCCAATACCGGCTGTTCCGCTACGGCATAACAGTCAGCGCCCAGTGCGATCCCTATCTGATGCGCATGACCGCCTCGACGCTCAAGCCCGGCGATCTGGTGATCGCCATTTCGGCGACGGGACGCACCCGCGAGGTGATCGAGGCCGTCGAGCTCGCCAAGCATTACCGCGCCAATGCGATCGCCGTGACCGCGCCCGACACCGAGCTCGCCCGCACCTGCGACGTCAGGCTGACGGTGGCGGTGCCGGAATATCCCGACACGCTGAAGCCGACGGCATCGCGCTTCGCCTTTCTGGCGGCGATCGACCTGCTGGCGGTGGCCTCCGCCTACAAGCTCGACGGCTCGGCCCGCGAGACGGTGCGCCGCATCAAATACAACGCCCAGATCCACCGCACCGGCAAGGAGATGGAGCCGCTCGGAGACTAGGGCTGCGCTTTTCCTTCTCCCCTTGTGGGAGAAGGTGGATCGGCGCGTAGCGCCGAGACGGTTGAGGGGTGGGTGACGGAGTGCCGTCGGCGCCAAGCTGGAGCACCCCTCATCCGACCTCACTTCGTGAGGCCACCTTCTCCCCTTGTGGGAGAAGGGAAGCCGGACATGAAACGAAAGAGGGAAAGAGATGCTCGAAATAGCACCGACGAAACAGGCCGCCGCATGGCTCGAATCCCTGGCACAGGCACTCGCAGCCGGCGACGCTGCGGCGGCGAGCAACCTCTTCGTCGACGATTGCTACTGGCGCGATCTCCTGACCTTCACCTGGAACATCACGACCGTGGAAGGCCGCGCGGCGATCGCCGACATGCTGGCGACGACGCTGGCGACGGCCAAGCCGAGCGCGTGGCGGCTGACCGGCGAGGCGACCTCGGACGACGGCACCATCGAGGCCTGGTTCAGCTTCGAAACCGTGGTGGCCAGGGGGGAGGGCATCATGCGGCTGCGCGACGGCCGCTGCCGGACATTGTTCACGGCGATGGCCGACCTCAAGGGCTTCGAGGAGCGCAAGGGCGCGGCGCGGCCGCTCGGCGTGCGCCACAAGGCCGATCCCCAGCGCGAGACCTGGTCGGAGGCGCGGGCGCGCGAGACGCGCGAACTCGGCACTGATGAACAGCCCTATTGCCTGGTCATCGGCGGCGGCCAGGGCGGCATCATGCTGGGGGCGCGACTGCGCCAGCTCGGCGTGCCGGCCATCGTCATCGAGAAGAATGCCAGGCCGGGTGACTCATGGCGCAACCGCTACCGCACGCTCGTGCTGCACGATCCGGTCTGGTACGACCATCTGCCCTACATTCCCTTCCCCGAAAACTGGCCGGTGTTCACGCCCAAGGACAAGATGGGCGACTGGCTGGAAATGTATACGCGCGTCATGGAGCTCAACTACTGGGTCGCCACCAAATGCCTCAGCGCCAGCTATGACGAGGCCGAAAAAGTCTGGACCGTGGTCGTCGACCGCGTCGGCCGGCAGATCACGCTGAAGCCCAAGCACATCGTCTTCGCCACCGGCGCCTACGGCCCGCCGCGGCGGATCGATCTGCCGGGCGCCGGCCGGTTCAAGGGCGAGCTGCTGCACTCCAGCCAGTATGCCAGCGGCGACAAATTCCGCGGCAGGAAAGTCGCCGTCATTGGCGCTGCAAGCTCCGGCCACGATGTCTGCGTCGACCTCTGGGAGAGCGGCGCCGAGGTCACCATGATCCAGCGTTCGCCGACGACAGTGGTCAAGTCGGACACGCTGATGGAAGTCGGCTTCGAGATCTTCTCGGAAGACGCACTGTCGCGCGGCATCACCACCGAGAAGGCCGACATGATCGTCGCCTCGACGCCGTTCGCGCTGGTGCCCAAGGGCCAGCAGGCGCTTTACGAGGTGATCAAGGCGCGCGACGCGGCCTTCTACGACCGCTTGCGCGCCGCCGGCTTCGCCATCGATTTCGGCGACGACGAGACCGGCCTTCTGATGAAGGCCTACCGCACCGGCTCCGGCTACTACATCGATGTCGGCGCCTCCGACCTGATCATCGACGGCAAGATCGGCATCCGCAGCGGCGTCGCCATCAAGTCGCTGACCCCGAGCGGCATCCTGTTCGAGGACGGCAGTGAACTCGCCGCCGACGCCATCATCGCCTGCACCGGCTATCAGTCGATGAACGAGAATGTCGCCGCGATCGTTTCGCGCGAAGTCGCCGACAAGGTCGGCCCGTGCTGGGGCCTTGGCTCCGGCGTCAAGGGCGACCCCGGCCCCTGGCAAGGCGAGCTGCGCAATATGTGGAAGCCGACCGCCCAGGAAGCGCTCTGGTTCCACGGCGGCAATCTGGCGCTGTCGCGCTTCTATTCGAAATATGTGGCGCTGCAGATCAAGGCGCGGATGGAAGGCATTGAGACGCCGGTTTACGGGGCGGTGAGCAACGCCGGGTAAAGTCGACCCCCACTCCGTCGAGCTTCGCTCGCCACCTCTCCCCCGATCGACGGGGTAGAGGAAGGGCGCCACACAGATCGGCGAGGGAGAGGAAGGCGCGAGTTCGCCGCCCTTGGCTCCTTCCTCTCGCTCCGGAGGGGGGAGAGGTGGCGCTGCGAAGCAGCGACGGAGTGGGGGAAGCCATTCGCCAAGCGCACAGTCCCAAGACAGGCACAAGCTGGCGAGATCAGCTAGTCGTGCCGATGCCCAAAGTGCCTCGCCGCAACCTCGACATGGGTATGCGCGGCATGCGCCACAAACCGCTCAGTCTCGCTGACATCGTTGACCGCTTCGTTCGGCCACCAGGTGCCGCCGATAACGATGCCTTCGCACACCAGTCTCTGATCGGCGACCAATGACGCGCCGACCGCGTCGACGAAGGTGAAGCGGCCCGGGCGCTGACGGAGCACGGCGACGTCGCCGACCGTGCCGACGGCCAGTGTGCCCAGGTCAGGCCGCGCGATCGCCTGCGCCGGCGCTTGCGTGGCGGCGCGCAGGACCTCGACCAGCGGCATGCCGAGCGCCAGGAGCTTCGACATGCAGACGAGGATGTCGAAGGCGGGACCGTCGACGCAGTAGAGATGCACGTCGCTCGAGATCACGTCGGGCGCCAGCCCTTCTTCGAGCATGGCGCGGGCGACGGCGAAATCGAACGAGCCCATGCCGTGGCCGATGTCGAAGATGACGCCGCGCTCGCGCGCCAGCCGCATGTCGGGCCGCACCGCGCCGGAAGCGAACACCGGCGCATTCGGGAAAGGCCGGAAGCAATGGGTGAGAATGTCGCCCTTGCGCAGGCGCGGCAGCACTTCCGAGCGGCCGGGCGGCGGTTCGTCGATATGCGCCATCAGCGGCAGGCCGGCCTGGTCGGCGGCCTCCAGCGCCAGATCCACCGGCGCGATGCCGCTGGTGCCGCCGGCATGCTTGCCCGAGCGAACCTTTACGCCGACCACGACATCGCGGTGCTCGCGCACCGCAGCCACAACCTCGCGCGGTTCGCAGAGCCTGAGATCGCTGCACTCGCCGACCGACACCGTCTGCGAGAAGCCGAAAATGCCGGCAAAGGAAATGTTGACATAGGCCAGGATGCGAACCTTCGAGCGCTCCATGACATGGCGGCGGAAGCCGAGGAAATTGCCGGCGCCCGCACTGCCGGCATCGATGAAGGTGGTGGTGCCGCTCTTGGCGGCCAGCCGGTCGGCATCGACGCCAAGCGACGTGCCGCCCCAATAGACGTGGCTGTGCAGGTCGACCAGGCCCGGCGTGACGATGCAGCCGCCGGCATCGACGATCTGCGCGGCGCTGTCCGCCGGGATATCGGCGTCGACCGCGGCAACGCGGCCATTGGCGATGGCGACATCGCGCAGCGCGTCGAGGCCAGCGGCCGGATCGATCAGCCGTCCGCCCTTCAGCAGGAGGTCGAATTGCATGGAGTAACCT
>NZ_RZRR01000263.1:0-6256 GCF_003998555.1 Mesorhizobium sp. M7A.F.Ca.CA.002.09.1.1
GCGTATGGCCGGGCCCCTGCGGCATCACATCCATGAAGGCGATGACCGCGTCATCCTCGTAGACACGGTGCGAGGGAATTTCGCCGCGCAGGATCTTGGCGAAAATGTTGTCGGTATCGTAGGCGGCCTCGGTCATGGCGAACGCTCCGGATTGTGCCTTCGTGTAGCGAAGGCGTCGAAATTCGGCAAGATAATCGTCGCCCCCCAGCCGGCCAGCCGGGGCTACTCCTCGAGATCCTTGCGGAACGGGGTATGCTCTTCCAGATATTCGCTCATCCGCTCCACCTCCTGCCGTTCGCGCCGAAGATAGTCGGCGACGGCGTTGCGCAGGCCTGGGTGCGCAATGTAGTGCGCGGAATGCATGGTCACCGGCCGGTAGCCGCGCGCCAGCTTGTGCTCGCCCTGCGCTCCCGCCTCGACCACCTTGAGCTTGCGCTCGATGGCGAAGTCGATCGCCTGATGATAGCAGACCTCGAAATGCAGGAAGGGATGGTCCTCGATGCAGCCCCAGTTGCGGCCATAAAGTGCATCCGAACCGATGAAATTGATCGCGCCGGCGATATAGCGCCCGTTGCGCCTGGCCATCACCAGCAGGATGTCGTCGGCCATGCGCTCGCCGATCATCGAGAAGAATTGACGATTGAGATAGGGCCGGCCCCATTTGCGACTGCCGGTGTCCATGTAGAAGGCGAAGAAATCGTCCCAGGCTTTCTCCGTGAGGTCCTTGCCGGTCAGCCGGTCGATTGAAATGCCTGGGGCAAGCGCTTCGCGCCTTTCCTTTTTCATCGCCTTTCGCTTGCGCGAGGCAAGGGTGGCGAGGAAGTCGTCATAGGTTGAAAAGCCTTCGTTGAAGAAATGGAATTGCTGGTCGGTGCGGTGCAGGAAACCGGCTGCTTCCAGCACCTCCACATCGCTCTCTTGCGCGAAGGTGACATGTGCGGAAGAGACACCGAGCTTTTGCGTCACCGCCTTCAGGCCCGCCGCGAGACCGGCCTTCACCTTGGCACTGTCCTCGCCCCTGGTGACCAGCAGGCGAGGGCCGGTGACCGGGGAGAACGGCACGGCACTTTGCAGTTTGGGATAGTAGCGGCCACCGGCGCGTTCGAACGCATCCGACCAGCCATGGTCGAACACATATTCGCCCTGGCTGTGCGATTTGAGATAACAGGGCACCGCGCCCAGCAATCTGCCTTGCCCATCCTCGAGCCGGAGGTGGTGGCCCTGCCAGCCGGTACGCCGCACGGCGCATCCAGAATCTTCGAGCGCGCCTAGAAAAGCGAATGAAACCAAAGGATTGTAGCTGGCTTCTAAATCGCCGCGCGCAGTTCCCGCAAAGCCATTCCATTCATCATAGGTGAAGGCGCCGATGCCGGCGGCGACGCGGATCGAATAGTCCGCATTGGCCGTTTGTCCGTCACCCTCATCGCCCTGATCCATGAGGCTTATTTAAGCTCCGTCCGGCCTGGTGCAAGTCACGTTTCAGACACTCAGGCGACTTTGACCAGATCGGGTTCGAACCCTTCGAAAGTCATCTGGTCGGCATATCTGAAGGTCAGGTCGACCGCCGGCTGGTCATGCACCGTCCAGGTGATAACAGGCATTTTCAGCCTTTCACGCACGAAGCTGACAAATGGGTTTGGCAGGTCGCCGGCGGCGTAGGAGGTGAAGGCGATCTCATGCGCCAGCATGGCGAAATGCGCCTCGATCAACCCGACGTCCTTGCCGTAGGCGGTGAGACCCCCTGGGATACCCGGCGCGTCCTTCGGAAAATCGCGGACCAGCCAATGGTCGAACGACATGATCGCCGCCTTGCCCTTGTAGCGCTTGAGCATCTTGCCGACGCTTGCCACCAGGCCTTCGTCATAGCCGGGCGTGCCTTTCAGCTCGACGACCAGTGGCACGCGGCCATCGACCAGGTCGAGCGCTTCCTGCAGCGTCGGCACATGGTCCGCCGTGCCACCGACCCTGAGCGCCGCGAGTTCAGCTGCGGTACGCTGCCAGACGAAACCATCCTGGCCGGTCAGGCGCTTGAGATCGCCGTCATGGATGATGACGGGAACGCGGTCGGACGACAGGTGCACGTCGCATTCGATGGCGTAGCCGCGTTCGGCGGCTGCGGCAAAGGCCGACAGCGTGTTTTCCCAGCGCGTCTTGTTCATGTCGTGGAAGCCGCGGTGGGCAACGGGCCGGGCGGTCAGCCAGGATAGCTCGGTCATATCTGTACCCTGGCTCATGCGACTTCGAAGATGGCTTCGATTTCCACTGCGGCATTAAGCGGCAGGCAGGCCGTGCCGACGGCGGAGCGTGCATGCTTGCCGCGCTCGCCAAGGGCGGCGACCAGGAAATCGGAGGCGCCGTTGGCAACCAGATGCTGCTCGACGAACTCGGGTGTCGAGGCGACGAAAACGGTGATCTTCACCAGGCGGCTGATCTTCTCGAGGTCGCCGAGTGCTGCCTTGGCCTGCGCCAGGATGTTGATCGCGCAGTATTTTGCCGCATCCTTGCCGCCTGCGGTATCGAGATCGCGGCCCAACAGCCCGCTCGCCTGCAGCTTGCCGTCCTTAAGCGGCAATTGCCCGGCAGTGAACAGCAAATGGCCGGTCCTGCAATAGGGCACGTAGTTGGCGGCGGGCGCGGCGGCGACGGGAAGCGTCACACCCAGATCGCTTAGCCGCTTTTCGATTGTTTCACTCATGGTATTTCCCTATTGCTTGGTGACGCCGCGCCGGCCGGGCCGAAATTGCTATTTTTGCCTCGCTTCCGCCACGACTTTTTTTAAGCTGGACCATCTTTCCCTGCGGCCTGCCATCAGTCGCGACGATCGGAGTACCTCATGCGCGCAACGCGCCTCGCATTCCATGCCGTCCTGTTGTCGGGGATATTCTCGATAGGCCCTGTCTTCGCAGCGCCGGCGCTGCAAGCCCACCGCGCCGTCTACGATCTTACCCTGAAAAAGGCTTCCGATCAGTCCGGCATCACGGGCATATCCGGCCGCATGGTCTATGAGTTCAACGGCTCGGCCTGCGAAGGCTATACGGTGAAATTCCGCTTCGTCACCCAGATCGTCACCGCTGACGGCACGAAGCTGACGGACCAGCAGACGACAACTTTCGAGGACGCCGAAGGCAAGACCTTTTCGTTCGTGACGAAATCCTTTTCCGACCAGAACCTCGACAAGGAGGTCAAGGGCATAGCCACGAAAGAGGCCAAGGGCCTGAAGGTCGATATCGACAAGCCCGAAAAGAACAGCGTCGAGCTGGCGACAACCCAATTCCCGACCCAGCATTTGGTCGAATTGATCGGCAAGGCCGAAAAAGGCGAGAATTTTTACGAAACCAACCTGTTCGACGGTTCCGAAGACGCCAACAAGGTGATGACCACCACCGTCGTTGTCGGCAAGAAAACCGATGCCGACAAGGCCGACCCGGAAGCTTCGGCACTGGCAAAGCTCGCCACCGACAAATACTGGCCGGTCGACATCGCCTATTTCGACGACACCAACAAGACCGGCGAAGAGGTTCCGGAATACCGTATCAGCTTCAAGCTGCATGAGAACGGCATCACCCGCGATCTCGTCATGGACTATGGCGACTTCTCGATGACCGGCAAGCTGGTCAACCTGTCGCTGTTCGACCAGACAAAACCTTGTCCCGCCAAATAGTGCCTGTCTAGGCAGCTGATTTGCCACGGCACGGCGTGGTCGTAACGAACGACTTGAACGTGCCGCAATCGTCCCTCAACCTCTTCCAGCGTCCAGGCGCGAGGGGGATCAGCTTGAGCAGGATCGATACGTTCGTCGCGCCGCGGCCCAACCCGGCACTGATCAGGGCCATGACATCCGTCAACCGGATCGTCATGCTGCGCGGCATTCCCGGGTTTCGGGATCTGTTGCCGTTCAATCGCCTGGCCGGTCTGCGCGGCGTCTCAAATGTCCGCCATATCGACTTTCCCGACGCCGATCTTGAGCGGCTGAAGGCCAGTTGCGGGGCAGGGAAGGCGACCTTCATCACGCCCAATCATCCCGAGTTCTTCACCGACTGGATGATCGACAAGGAAATCGTGTCGCAGGTCAGCCCGCTCACGGCCTCATGGGCGACCAATGGTGTCGTCAACGGCCTTGGCCGGCTGATGCAGAAGTTCTGGCTGGCCAACAATCTGATCGCCCAGATTCCCGGCAACAGCGGGGCAGCGAAGGAACACTCGATCGCCTGGGCCTTGAAAGGCCATGGCGTGCTGCTGCATCCCGAAGGCGGCGTCGGCTGGCATGCCAATGTCGTTGCGCCTTTGCTGCCGGGTGCCGTCGAGATGGGACTGGAGGCCCTCAAGCGCGGTCGGGCCACGGATCCCAATTTCAAGGTCTGGATCGCGCCCGTCGTCTGGAAGCTTGCCTTCACCGGCAACGTCGAAGCGGCACTGGCGAAGGAATGCGCCTATGTCGAGAAAAACCTCAAAATAGAACGCCAGGCGACCGACACGCTGCCGCAGCGCATTCACCATGTCTATTCGACACTGCTGGCCCGCGATGAAGCTGCCACCGGCATGCCGTTCGACCAAGGCGCTTCCTATGCCCAGCGTCAGAGGGTTTTGGTCACCGAGCTCAGCCGCCAGCTCGGCAAAAGCATCTCAGCCGACATTGATGTCACCGACATCACCGAGATTCTGCGGCGGGCGCGCCGCTGGCAGCGCGAAAACACTGGCGATGCCGAACGGCAAAGGCAGGTCCGCGCGCTCGTCGATAGGGTTCAGAGGCTGCAACGCGTCGGACCCTGGGCCTGCGCCAATCCGCGCATTAGCCAGGAGGAGATCGCCGAACATCTGAAGCGGATCCGCAACGACTATTGTCGGGGCGGGCTGCGCGACACGATGAACCGATTCGTTCCGCAGCCGGCCGGGCCGCGTTGCGCCCACATCCGGGTGCCGGAGGCACTGGGCTTGCATGAGCATACGGGCTCGATCGACGATGCGGTTGCCGATCTGCACCGTCGCATGCAGGATACAGTCACCAACATCGTCGCCGAGCTTGCAGCCAATGGCGGCTTCATTTTCTATCCGAATCCATTCTATCGTCACTGACATCAGCCGGGCCATGTGGCCGACTGTCGTGACGGATGGAAGGCAGACAGCAAGCTTTATGGCAGCCTATGTCGACGCAGCGATCTGGAACTGGGCCGGCCATCGCTGGTGCCATCTGTTGGCCGACGACACCGACGAGTTGCATCGCTTTGCCGCGCATCTTGGCGTCAAGCGCTCATCCTACCAAGGGCCGCCCAAGACATCGGCGCCGCATTATGACATAACCGGCTTCGAGCGTGACCGTGCGGTGCGGCTCGGCGCCATCGAATGCAGCCGCGAGGAGATCGTCGCGGTCTTCCGGCGGGTGCGGGTGCCGAACGGCAAGATAAAGCGCTGACGGCAGCGCGCGGATCGTCGCACGCCGTACACAGGTCCCACGGCGCTTGCGTTTATCGCGCATCCCCTCTATATGCGCGCTCATTCCACACACGGACTTTGGTGTCTGCCCGGGAGAAATCCGGCTGAAACCTCCGGTGGCGTTCGAGGACAAAGTCCAAAAATGCCTGTGTCCGTGGAGGCTAACCGGAAAGGAACTTTGAATGGCACTGCCTGATTTCAGCATGCGCCAGCTTTTGGAAGCTGGCATTCACTTCGGCCACCAGACCCATCGCTGGAACCCGAAAATGGCGCCCTACATCTATGGCGCCCGCAACAACATCCACATCATCGACCTCTCGCAGACGGTGCCTTTGCTGCACCAGGCGCTGAAGCAGGTTTCCGACACCGTCGCCAAGGGCGGCCGCGTGCTGTTCGTCGGCACCAAGCGCCAGGCGTCCGACATCGTCGCCGATGCGGCACAGCGTTCGGCTCAGTACTACGTCAACTCGCGTTGGCTCGGCGGCATGCTGACCAACTGGAAGACGATCTCGAATTCGATCCAGCGCCTGCGCAAGCTCGACGAGATGCTGGCCGGCGAGGCGCAAGGGTTGACCAAGAAGGAACGCCTGAACCTCGACCGCGAGCGCGAGAAGCTCGACAAGGCGCTGGGCGGCATCAAGGACATGGGCTCGACGCCCGACCTGATGTTCGTGATCGACACCAACAAGGAAGCGATCGCCATTCTCGAGGCCAAGCGCCTCGGCATTCCGGTCGTCGCCATCATCGATTCGAACTGCGATCCGGACAAGATCGACTTCCCGATCCCCGGCAATGACGACGCGGCCCGCGCCATCCAGCTCTATTG
>NZ_RZRR01000264.1:0-6255 GCF_003998555.1 Mesorhizobium sp. M7A.F.Ca.CA.002.09.1.1
GCAGCACCCAGTTGATCTCGGGCGGGATTTCCTTCTGCAACTCGATGATGGCGTCGGCGAGTTTCTTCATCTCGACCTTGCCGGCATCGTTGATCACCTCGGAGCCCGTTGGGAACAGCACTTCCGACTGGAAGACGAAGCGGTCGCCGACGATGCGGATGTTCTCGCGGTCGGCGAGGATTTCGCGCAAACGGCCGAAGAAGTCGGAGCGGTAGCGGTTCAACTCCTGCACGCGCTGCGCCAGCGCGACGTTGAGGCGGCGGCCGAGATCGGCGATCTTGGTGTTGGAATCGCGGTCGCGGATTTCGGAGACGTTGAGCGCATCCTCGAGCGCGCCGATCTGCTTGCGCAGCGCCGCGATCTGCTGGTTGAGTATCTCGACCTGGCTCAGCGCCTGCTGGCTGATCTGGCGCTGGCTGTCGAGTTCGCCGCCGAGCGCCGCTGCACGCTGATTGGCGGCGTCGCCGGCACCGGCACCTTGCGCCAGCAATCGTTCGAGCCGGCTCTTTTCCGCTTGCGCGGCCGACAGCGACGCCTGCAGATTGGCCAGGGAATCATCCTTGTCCTGCGCCGTCGAGCGCTCCAGCGCCAGCAGTTGGGTCAGTTCGTTGATCTGCGAGTTGAGGCGCGAGAGCGCCGTATCCTTGCCGGAGATTTCGCGTCCCAGCAGGAACTGCGCCAGCACGAAGACCGTGAGCAGAAACATGATCGCCAAAAGCAGCGTCGACAGCGCGTCGACGAAGCCCGGCCAGTAGTCGATGCGGCGATCGGTGCGCCGGCCCCTGGCGAGCGCCACTTCAGTGCACTCCGGGCTTCTTCAGGGCATCGGCGATCTTTTCCAGCGTGTTGCGCATCGCCTTCTGCTCGTCGGACTGGGCCTCGACCCAGTCGCGCATGATCTGCTGTTCCGAGCGCATATTCTTGACCAGGCCGGAAATGCCGTCGGCGAGATTGGCCATGGCGGTGGCGACGCGCGGGTTGGAGCCGCCGCCATTCTCCTGCATCGAGCGCAGCCGTTCCGACAGCACCCGGATCTCGTCGGAGGATTCGGTTTTGGCCGGGTCGGCGACGACGATGTCCGACGACAGGTCGGTGACCGAGGAAAGCCAGTTTTCCAGTTCGGTGTAGAAGCGCGTCTGGGCGCGGCCGGCCTGCAGGTCGAGGAAGCCGAGCACCAGCGAGCCGGAGAGGCCGAACAGCGAGGACGAGAAGGCGGTGCCCATGCCGGCCAGCGGCGCCGAAAGCCCCTGCTTCAGGGAATCGAGCACCGCGGCGGCGTCACCGGTGCCGGGATCGAGCGATTCGATGGTTTCGCGGATCGAGCCGATGGTGTTCAACAGTCCCCAGAAGGTGCCGAGCAGGCCGAGGAACACCAGCAGGCCGACGAGATAGCGCGAGGTGTCGCGGCTTTCGTCGAGGCGCGTGGCGATGGAATCGAGCATGGTGCGCATCGAACTGGTCGAGAAGGCCATCGCCGAGGAACGGCCGATCATCGCCTTCATCGGCGCCAGCAGCACCGGTTCGGTCGTCTCCGAGCCGGCACGGAAGGAGTTGACCCAGCGCACTTCGCGAAACAGTCGCCCAACCTGGGCGAAGGCCAAAAGGATGCCGACCACCAGCACGCCGACGATCAGGCCATTGAGGCCGGGATTGCTGCCAAAGGCGGTTGAGATCTGTCGGGTGAGGATGGCGGCGATGAAGGCGACGATGACCAGGAAGATCACCATGGTCAGCAGAAAGACCTGCGGGCTCGATAATTTATGCGGGTCGTAGATCAGGACATCAGAACGTCTGCCCATGCCGAAGGATCTGAGAAAAGCCATCCGTGCCCCGTTTCCGATGCCGCCGCCGATCACGTAAACCGCGACTCTAAACGGAATTGTGACCAAATTGAATGGCGCTTGGCAATATTGCCGCGTCGATAGTGTCAGAGGCGATTGATGACCAGACAGTCGACCATGGCGGCCAGATGCAGGCTGGCGCCGGTGACGACGAAACCGTGCCACAGCGCATTGTGGAAGCGCAGCCCCTTCCAGGCGAAGAAGATGACGCCGCAGGAGTAGACGATGCCGCCGGCAACGATCAGCGCTATCGATGTCGTCGGTAGCGTCTGGACAAGCGGCTTGACCAGGATGATGCCGCTCCAGCCAATGGCGAGATAGAAGCCGATCGCCAGCCGGTCGAAACGGCCGGGAAAGAACACCTTGACGGCAATGCCCAGCGCTGCCGCGGTCCAGACCAGCACGATCATCCAGCGCGCCAGCGGCGAGCCTTCGAGCTGCGCCAGGAAAGGCGTATAGGTCGCGGCGATCAGCAGATAGATCGCGGCGTGGTCGAAACGCCGCAACACCCATTTTGCCGGCGACGAGACCGGCCACAGATTGTAGGTCATCGACACCGAGAGCACGGTGAGCAGCGAAACCACGTAGAAGGCGGCGGCGATGTATTCGCCGGGTCCGACACGAAACGCCGCCAGCGCCAGCAGCGCGGAACCGGCCGATATCGCCAGCACGATGCCGACCGCGTGGACGATACCGTCAGCGATCATCTCGGCACGCGAATAGTGCCAGCGTCCGATGAACGGGATATCGGGGTAGGGTTCGTTGTCTCTCACTAAGCCGGGTTCCTGCGCCGCGCCCTCCAATCTGGGCGCTCGCCGGGCAGTATTTCAAGCTTCCGTTGCGGTTTTGCGACTGCGGCGCATCAGCGCGGCGGTTTGTCGGCGCGGCTTGCCTGTCAACGAGAGGAGAGCGGCTTCTTCACGACCTTGAGCAAAGCGCGCTGGATGATCTCGTTGCCGGCGACGACCGAACCGTTGTCGAGCATGTCCTGGCCGCCATCCATGTCGGAGACGAAGCCGCCCGCCTCGCGGATCAAAAGCAGCCCGGCGGCGATATCCCAGGCAGACAGGCCGGTTTCCCAGAAGCCATCCATGCGGCCGGCAGCGACATAGGCGAGATCGAGCGATGCGGAGCCGAGGCGGCGGACGCCGGAAACCTCGGCCATGACGTTGCGCAGCTCGACGAGGAAATTGCCGTGGTGGCCGCGGCCGAGATGCGGCATGCCGCAGCCGATGACCGTGTCGACCAGCTTGATGCGGCCGGCGACGCGCAAGCGGCGGTCGTTCATGAAGGCGCCGCCGCCGCGTTCGCAGGTGTAGAGTTCGTCCATCGCCGGATTGTAGATGACGCCGGCGACGATCTGGCCCTGGCGCTCCAGCGCGATCGAAACGGCAAAGAGCGGAATGCCGTGCAGGAAATTGGTGGTGCCGTCGAGCGGGTCGACGATCCAGCGATGCTGGCCGTCGTCGCCTTCGACCACGCCGCGCTCCTCCATCAGGAAGGAATAGCCGGGCCGTGCCTTGGACAGTTCGGCGAAGACGATGTCCTCGGCCTTGCGGTCGGCCTGGCTGACATAGTCGCCGGGGCCCTTCATCGAGACCTGCAGGTTCTGCACTTCGCCGAAGTCGCGCGACAGCGAGCGGCCGGCCTTCATTGCGGCCTGGACCATGACGTTGAGAAGGGCTGAGCGTGCCATAGTGCTTTTTCCCGGTGCTGCGCTTTAAATTCTGCCTCGATGCATGTCGGTGACCCGGAACCGGGCCACTGTTGGGGGACATGCGTCAGTCGGCGCGGCGCACGTAAGTGATTTCGTTGGTGTCGACGATGATGCGTTCGCCGGCGCCGATGAAGGGCGGCACCAGGACGCGGATGCCGTTCTCCAGGATCGCCGGCTTGTAGGACGATGCCGCCGTCTGGCCCTTCACCACCGGGTCGGCCTCGGTGATGGTCAGCGTCACATAGTCGGGCAGCGAAATGCCGATCGGCCGCTCTTCGTAGAGTTGGACCGTTACCATCATGCCGTCCTGCAGGAAGGCGGCGCGATCGCCGACGAAGTCCTTGTTCAATTCGAGCTGCTCGTAGCTCTGGGTGTCCATGAACACCAGGGCGTCTTCCTGCGCGTAGAGGAAGGAAAAATCCTTCAGGTCGAGCCGGATCTGTTCGACCGTCTCGGCCGAGCGGAAGCGCTCGTTGAGCTTGGTGCCGTTGATGAGGTTCTTCAGTTCGACCTGATTGTAGGCGCCGCCCTTGCCAGGCTTGACGGTGTTGGTCCTGACCGCCACCCAAAGGCCGCCATCATGCTCGATGACATAGCCGGGACGGATTTCGTTGCCATTGATCTTGGCCATGATGAGATGATCCGGAATGATGCCTACGGCCACGCCGTCGGTAAGGGATATTCGCTGGGAAAGCGATTTCGGGCTCCCAAGACCACAAATCGCCAGAAGAGGCAAGGGAGCGGGCAGGTTGGTGCCAGGCGAGGGCAGCCGAGGCGACACTCGCAATGACCGCGCGGGCCGCCGTCAAGGCAGCCGGTTGGCCTTCTGCAGCGCCTGCTTGGTCTGGTCGTCGTCCAGCCCCTGCAGGAAGTCGTCCATCTGCGGATCGATGAGGCCGGCGCGGCGGGCAATGATGTACCAGGCACCGGCAAGGACCAGGTCCGGATCGGTGCCGATGCCTTGCATATAGAGCTTGGCCAGGCGGTTCTGGGCGGCAACATTGCCGCCCTCCGCCGCCTGCTTCATCCAGCCGAAGGCGGATTTCAGGTCGCGCGCACCGCCGCGGCCTTCGATCATCCAGGCGGCGAGATCGATTTGCGCGGTGTCGTAGTTCTGCCTTGCGGCCTGCGCCAGCAGGCGCCTTGCCTGGGCATCGTCGCGTGGCTTGCCGCCGACACCGTTGGCGTAGATCTGCGACATTGCATATTGCGCGTCCGCGAGGCCGGTCGCAGCGGCGCGTTCATAGTAGGAGACCGCCTTGGCCATACCGGCGTCGCCGGGGTCCTGCTGGACCAGCATCTGCGCGAAATTGAATTGCGCCAGCCGGTTGCCGGCTTCGGCTGCGGCCTGCATCAGGGCGTAGGCCTCTTTTCCATCCTTTTTGACATAGCGGCCGTCGAGCAGCATCAGCGCATACTGGAACTGCGATTCCGGCACACCCTGTTCGGCGGCCAAGGCGTACCATTTCGCCGCCTGCGCCGAATTGACCGGTACACCGAGACCTCGCGACAGGATCTCGGCCACCAGGGTCTGCGCCGCCGGGTCGCCGTTTTGCGCCCGGACCAATGCCAGATTGTAAGCTGTCTTGTAGAGGCCGCGCTGGAAGGCGCCATAGGCCGCGTCGGCGGGTTTTGCGCCGAAGCGGTCGGGATTGACGGCGTCGGCCGACGGCAGCGGCGCAGGCTCGGCCGTGGTGGCGGGCTGCGGCAACGGCTTGTCGATCGGCTTATCGGTGTGGACGCCGATTTCCGGCTTGGGCTGCGGCAAGGGGATGGTCTCCGCGGCCGCCGCCTGGACCATCAGCACCGCAAGCAGAGCCTGGAGGGGAAGCGTCGCCGATGACATTTCAGTCCTCGAAACGCGGCGCAGTCTCGTCGAGCAGCGCGTTGGCGGTGGCGACCGCTGTCCTGGGGTCGGTGCCGTCGGCGAACACGGCGCTCGACAGCGCCACGAATTCAGCGCCGGTGGCGCCCACGGCTTCGACCGAGGCGATGTCGGATCCGGCCATGACGATGCAAGGGATCTGGATCATGTCCGCCCACCATGCGCCGAGCGACAGGTTGCGCGGGTGCGGTTCGGGCTTGTTGTCGTAGCCGAAGCGGCCGAAGAAAATGTAGTCTGGCCGCGTCTCGCCAAGCTCGAGCGCGTCGTCACGCGTCTTGGCGCCTCCGGTGCCGACCATCATCTTTGCCTGGGAATGCTCGATTGTCTCGGCGAGTTCGGCCTTGGAGACTTCGACATGGATGCCGTCGGCCTGGACGCGGCCGGCTATGCGGGTGTCGCCGG
The DNA here is from genome assembly GCF_003998555.1 of Mesorhizobium sp. M7A.F.Ca.CA.002.09.1.1. Classification (NCBI taxonomy): domain Bacteria; kingdom Pseudomonadati; phylum Pseudomonadota; class Alphaproteobacteria; order Hyphomicrobiales; family Phyllobacteriaceae; genus Mesorhizobium; species Mesorhizobium sp. M7A.F.Ca.CA.002.09.1.1. The sequence goes on from NZ_RZRR01000264.1 coordinate 5,846, forward strand.
CGATGATGACAGCAACGCCGGCGGCTTGCGCTGCCGGCACGATCCGTTCGGCGAAAGCCTGGAACGAGGCTTCATCCATGCCGTTCTCGGGCAGGATCAGCGAAGCGACATCGCCACCATCGAATGCCGTGACAATACGGGCCGCCGGCACGCCGGGCGGCGCGATCAGCACGATGCGACAGCGATTGGGGGGCGTTGCTTCATTCATGGTTCTTCGGGTCCCGCGTTTCGCCTATGCCGGGCGAAGATGGTTGGATTGCGGCATAGAGCAAAGTGCCCGCCTTGAACAGGCGGGCAGTCGGGATCGCGATGTTTGATCCGCCGGGCAGCCGGCGGGCCGCTTCACTTGATCGGGTGCGGGCTCGCGACGGGCGGTTTGCCCTTCCACAGCGTCCAGCCGAGATTCATGC
>NZ_RZRR01000265.1:0-6225 GCF_003998555.1 Mesorhizobium sp. M7A.F.Ca.CA.002.09.1.1
AAATACTACCGGCCCAATAACGCCGTGCTGATCGTCGCCGGCGATGTCGAACCGGACACGGTGCGGGCGCTGGCCGAAAAGACCTATGGCAAGGTGGCGCGCGGCCCCGATCTGCCGCCCCGCATCCGCCCGGTCGAGCCGGAGCAGAACACCAAGCGCACGGTCACGCTCTCCGATGCCCGCGTCAGCGTGCCGAGCTTTTCCACGCAATGGGTGGTGCCGTCCTATCATTCGGGAAAGCCGGGCGAGGCGGAAGCGCTCGACCTCTTGGCGGAGATCCTCGGCGGCGGCAATCGCAGCCGGCTCTACCAGGCGCTTGTCGTCCAGCAAGGTATCGCATCCAGCGCCGGCGCCTTTTTCCAGGGCACCATGCTCGACGACACCAACTTCACCGTCTACGGCGCGCCGCGCGGCGATGCCAGGATTTCCGACGTCGAAGCGGCAGTCGATGCGGAGGTGGTGCGCATCGTCAAGGATGGCGTGACGCCATCGGAACTGGAAAAGGCCAAGGACCGCTATGTCAGGTCGATGATCTTTGCCCGCGACAAGCAGGATTCCATGGCCAACATCTACGGTTCGACGCTGGCCACCGGCGGCAATGTGCAGGACGTCCAGCAATGGACGGACCGCATCCGCAAGGTCACCGCAGACGAGGTCAAGGCGGTCGCCGCGCGCTATCTGGTGCTCGCCCGGTCGACGACCGGCTATCTCTTGCCGCAGCAACAGGCGGGGAATTGATGATGAATTCGATCCCCGTGAGCGAGGCAGCCCCCTCATCCGGGCGCTTCGCGGCCACCTTCTCCCCGCTGGGGAGAAGAGGCTGGCGCCAGCGCTGGCAAGCTCCTCTCCCCGTCGGGGAGAGGTCAGCCGAGCAAAGCGGAGGCTGGGTGAGGGGGAGCGCCGGCTTCCGCGATTGGTCGCTGCCGACGATTGCCGCATGGCGTGCACTCACCACCCTCTTTCTCTCCATCCTCTTCCTCATCCTGCCGGCGCTCACCGCGCGGGCCATGGAGATCCAGTCCGTCACCTCGCCAAAGGGCATCACCGCCTGGTTGGTCGAGGATTATTCCGTGCCGGTCGTGGCCATCCGCTTCGTCTTTGGCGGCGGCTCGACGCAGGATCCTGTCGGCAAGGAAGGACTGGCCAATCTGATGACCGGCCTGTTCGACGAAGGCGCCGGCCCGCTCGATAGTGAAGACTTCCAGATCAAGCTCGACGATGCCGGCGCCGAGATGAGCTTCGACGAGAGCCGCGACGGCATCTACGGCTCGATGCGCATGCTGGCCGAGCAGCGCGACCAGGCCTTCGACCTGCTGCGGCTGGCGGTCAACGAGCCGCGCTTCGACCAGTTGCCGATCGACCGCATCCGTTCCCAGATCCTGTCCGGCATCATCGCCGGCGAAAACGACCCGGACACGGTGGCGCAGAACAAATGGGCGCGCGCCCTCTATGGCGACCATCCCTATTCCCGCTCCGATCAGGGCACCAAGGAAAGCATCGCCGCCATCACGTCCGATGATCTGAAAGGCCTGCACAAAGCGGTGTTCGCGCGCGGCGGCCTGCATGTCGCCGTAGTCGGCGCCATCGACGCGGAGACGCTGAAGAAGAAGCTCGACATGGTGTTCGGCGACCTGCCGCAGAACCAGGCGCTGAGGCCTGTGGCCGATATCGACCCGAAGCTGGCGCAGCATATCGAGGTCGACTACGACCTGCCGCAGACCTCCCTGCAGCTCGCCTTTCCCGGCGTGAAGCGCAAGGCGGCGGATTTCTTCCCCGCCGTGCTGATGAACGAGATCCTCGGCGGCGGCACCTTCACCTCGCGCCTGTTCCAGGAAGTGCGCGAAAAGCGCGGACTGGCCTACAGTGTCAACTCCTCGCTCATCAACCAGGACCACGCTAACGCGTTGATCGTCAGCACCGGCACCCGGTCCGACCGTGCGGCCGAGACGCTTGGCATCGTCCGCGATGTCGTCAAGCAATTGGCCGAACAAGGCCCGACCGAAGCGGAACTGGCGGCGACCAAGAAATACATGATCGGCGCCTACGCCATCAACAATCTGGACTCGTCCAGCGCCATCGCCTCGACATTGGTCGAGTTGCAGCTCGACGATCTCGGCATCGACTACATGCAGCGCCGCGCCGGCTACATCAATGCGGTGACGCTCGAACAGGTCAAGGCGGCGGCGAAAAAGCTGCTGACCACCGAGCCGACCATCATGGTCATCGGCCCGAAACTGGCCGGAGCCGGCAAGGGATGAGCCCCACCTTCGGCATCGCCTTCGGCGGCGGCGGCGCGCGCGGGCTGGCCCACATCCATGTCATCGAGGCGCTGGACGAGCTCGGCATCAAGCCGGTGGCGATTGCCGGCTCGTCGATCGGCGCCATCATGGGTGCCGGCATGGCATCGGGTATGGCCGGCAAGGACATCCACGACTACGCCCGCTCGATCCTCGGCCGCCGCGCCGAGGTGGCCAGCCGCATGTGGCGGGCGCGGCCGGGCACGATAGCCGAAGCCATGCAGAACGGCATCCGCGTCAGCCAGTTCAATGTCGAGCGCATCCTGAAAGCCTTTCTGCCCGAGGCCATCCCCGAAACCTTTGCCGAGCTGAAGATCCCGCTGAAGGTGACGGCGACCGACTATTTCGGTCACAAGCTGGCCGTCTTCGAAGACGGCGACCTGCACTCCGCGCTGGCGGCGTCAGCGGCCATCCCTGCCGTGTTCCGTCCGGTGATGCGCGACGGCAGGCTGCTGATCGACGGCGGCATCTACAACCCCGTGCCGTTCGACCTGATCGAGAACGACGCCGACATCATCATCGGCGTCGACGTCGTCGGCGCGCCGGAAGAGGCCGACCGCAAACAGCCGACCTCCGTCGACCTGATGTTCGGCGCCACGCAATTGATGATGCAGTCGATCATCGCCAACAAGCTGAAGCAATGCCGCCCCGACATCCTGGTCCGCCCGGCAGTGTCGAGATACCGGGTCCTCGATTTCCTGAAGATCGACGCGCTGATGAACGAGACGGTGGATATCAAGGACGAACTGAAGCGGCAGGTGGAGAAGGCGGTGGAGGCGAGGAATAGCGCCGCCATCAAGGGGAGACGGGGCAAGCAGGTCGGGTGAGGATGCATCTCCCCATTCGATCTGAAAGGCTCCAACCGATTACGACTTAGCCGCCACCGGCGCATACTCCAGCGCCACAACGCCGTTGCTGAACGGCGTGGCCGAAATCAGTTCGAGCGACACCGGTTCGCCGCCTGGGAACAGCGGCTTGCCTTGGCCGACGGTGCCGGGATAACTGAGCAGCCTGACGCGGTCGACCAGGCCATGGCGCAGCAATTCCTGCGCGACGCTGAGGCTGCCATGCACATAGATGTTGCCGCCGCTGCCTTGCTTCAGCGTCCTGACCGCTTCCGGCAGCGGTCCCTTCAGCAATTCGGCAGGCTTCCAGTCGAGCGCCTTCAGGCTGTTCGACGCGACATATTTCGGCAGCGCGTTGAACCGTTCGGCAAAATCTCCGGTTTCCGTCGGCCAGGAGCCGGCAAAGATCTCATAGGTCGTGCGCCCCAAAAGCATGGCGCCGGTGTCGGCAAGCTCGTCCTCCTTGAACCTGTTCATCTCGTCGTTCCAAGTCATGCTTGGCAGCTTCTCGACCTCGGCAATGCCATCGACGCTGATGAATTCGGTGACGATAAGTTTTCGCATGGCGTTCTCCTTCTTCGCTCAAAGGACGGACCGCGCAGGGTCATTGCGACACGCTTCGTGAAAAATATCACTGTGCGGGCGGAGGCGCCGCGTTCAAGGGGAGACAGCGGAAGAGGACAAGGGTGAGCCCTGGTGAAACGCAGGGCTGGCCGGTAAACCCGTAACCCCACCGCTCGTCTTCAGTCCTTCGCCCGCTCCACATAAGCCCCATCCGCCGTCATCACCACCACGCGGGTGCCCGGCGCGATGTGGGGGGGCACCAGGGTGCGCACGCCGTTGGACAGCACGGCCGGCTTGTAGGACGACGAGGCCGTCTGTCCCTTGGTCGTCGGCTCGGTTTCCACCACTTCGAAGGTGGCGCGCTGCGGCAGCACCAGGGAAATGGCAATGCCGTTGAACTGCGACACCTGCACGGCCATGCCTTCCAGCAGGTAAGGTGCCATGTCGCCGACCACGGCTTCCGACACCGCCACCTGGTCGTAGGTTTCCGGGTTCATGAAGTGAAAGCCTTCGCCGTCGCGGTAGAGGAAGGTGTGCTCGCGCTCTTCGACATAGGCGCGCTCGACCTGCTCGGTGGTGCGGTAGCGTTCCGAAACCTTCACCCCGTCGCCGATGCGGCGCATGTCGAGCTGCGTTACCGGCGTGCCCTTGCCTGGGTGGATGTTTTCGGCAAAGAGGATCACATAAAGCTTGCCGTCCTTGTCGACGACATTGCCTTTGCGGAGCGAACTGGCGATGACTTTCACCACGGTTTTAAATCCTGCAAGAAGAGTTGACTGGCGTTTGCCGGCTAGTGCGGCGCTGGATGGGGGCCTACCGCATCTTGGCCGCCGCCGCCAGCCCCCTTCCACCATGTTCCGAGCCGCATGACCGAAGCTTCGCCCTGGTGGACGCCTGACGTTCACGCCGACCGCCGCCCGCGGCTGATGCTGCGCAATGGCATCGCCGCCGGCCTGCGCGACTGGTTCGCCGCCCATGATTTCGTCGAGGTGCAAACGGCGGCGCTGCAGGTCTCGCCCGGCAATGAGGCGCATCTGGCGGCTTTCGCCACGGAAGCGGTCGGGCCGGACGGTGCAAGGGCGCCACTCTATCTCCACACCTCGCCGGAATTCGCCTGCAAGAAGCTGCTCGCCGCCGGTGAAACCAGGATTTTCAGCTTCGGTCCGGTCTATCGCAACCGCGAGCGCGGCCCCTTGCATCATCCCGAATTCACCATGCTCGAATGGTACAGGGTGGGCGAGGCCTATGAGAGCCTGATGCTGGATTGTGCGGCCTTTCTGGCGCTGGCCGCGACAAGGACAGGGGCGACTCTTTTCTCTTTCCGGGGCCGCGACTGCGATCCGTTTGCCGAGCCGGAACGACTGACGGTGGCGGACGCTTTCGCCCACTATGCCGGCATCGACCTGCTGGCCACGGTCGCCGCCGACGGCAGCACCGACCGCGACGCGCTGCACGCCGCCTTGACCTATGCCGGCCTGCGCACCGCGCCCGACGACAGCTGGGCCGATCTGTTCAGCCGGGTGATGGTGGAAAAAATCGAGCCGTTGCTCGGGCAGGGCCGCGCGACCATCCTGTGCGAATATCCCGTCGCCGAGGCGGCACTGGCGCGGCCGAGCCAGCGCGACCCGCGCGTCGCCGAGCGTTTCGAGCTCTATTGCTGCGGCGTCGAACTCGCCAACGGCTTTGGCGAACTGACCGACGCCGACGAGCAGCGCCGGCGCTTTGTTATCGAGATGGACGAGAAGCAGCGCGTCTATGGCGAGCGCTATCCGCTGGACGAGGATTTTCTCTCAGCCCTTGCCATCATGCCGCCGGCCAGCGGCATCGCACTCGGCTTCGACCGGCTGGCGATGCTGGCGACCGGCGCGCAAAAAATCGAGGACGTGATCTGGACGCCTGTCGCCTGAGGGCGGAAAGATCTGGCCTATTCGATTCCAGGGATCAAGACTGGACCGTGACCCCGAACCAAGAGACCACATGATCGGTACTGGATTTCAAGGTCAATCGGGAAGATCTACAGTGGCTGCTTCTGAAACGGTCGAAATCGCCATTGTCGGCGCCGGAGTTGTCGGGCTGGCGACGGCACTTCGCCTTGTCGCGGACGGCCGCGAAGTCCTGCTCATCGATCCGAACGAGCCGGGCTCCGGCGCGTCGTTCGGCAATGCCGGAACGATCGCCGAATATGCCTGCATGCCGGTCGGCACTCCTGCGGTGCTGCGGGCATTGCCAAAGCTGCTGCTTGATCCCGACAGCCCGTTTTCGCTGCGCTGGCCGGCGCTGCTGCAGCTGGCGCCATGGCTCGTTCGGTTCATGCGGCAATCGCTGCCGGCGGCCACCCGGGCCAATGCACTGGCGCTCGCCGGACTGCTGGCCGACGCCCTTCCAGCCTGGGAAGACATGGTCGGGGAGGCCGGGCTGGAGGACCAGATGCGCCGCAATGGCTGTCTTTACCTCTATCGCCGCTTGAGCGATTTTGCCGCTGGCGCCGGCGGCCGGGCAATGCGCGCTGGGTTTGGCAT
>NZ_RZRR01000266.1:0-6213 GCF_003998555.1 Mesorhizobium sp. M7A.F.Ca.CA.002.09.1.1
GGCATATCGGGATTGCGCGGCCCGTAGCCGTCGTGCGCTTGCGCGACAGTGAGGCCACCCCGCTCCTTGATCGCCTTGGCGCCCAGCGTTCCATCGGAATCACCGCCCGACAGAATGACGCCCACGGCATATTCGCCCTGGTCTTCAGCGAGCGCACTAAAGAAGATGTCGACGGGTTTGCGCTCTTGGGTAAGCCCGTTGGGCCGCCGCAGGCGCAGCACACCGTTGGCGATCGCCAGAGTGACGTTTTGTGGCATCACGTAGACGTGGTCAGGTACAACAGCTATGCCATCCTCGGCCACAACGACAGGCATCTCGGTGTAGCGGCTGACAACTTCATGCAACAGACTTTCTCGCTTCGGGCTGAGATGCGTGATGATGATGAACGCCATGCCGGGCTGGCTGGTAACGCCTTTGAACAAGCCTTCCATCGCGGGAATGCCACCCGCGGACGCGCCGATGCCAACGATGGGAAATCTAGTCGATCGGGCAGTCACGGCATGTCCCCCTTTCGCCGACCCGACATGAAGTCTCCTCAAGGCCGGATCGAACAGGACACAACCATATAGCGCGCAAGAGGTATGGAACAAGACGTCAGGGATGACGTTGAACCCGATATCAATGGTGGTTCAATGACGAAACGCTCTGCTGACATAAAACTCCGAGCGCCAGTGGTGTCAGGGGCGCCTGGATCGCTAGCAGATTCCGATGCGGGGCCCGTCCCGGATCGCATGCTGATGCTTGCGAAGCGGTTGCAGGCGGCCTTGGATGACAGAATTCGGAAAGCAAATCCTCTGCATTCTAACCTCCGTTGCAAGAAAGGATGACGACGTGCGCGACCTGCGGGGGCTGCATATTCTGATAGTTGAAGACGAATGGACGATGGCGGGAGATCTTGCGCGGTTTTTCAGCAATATGGGCGCCATAATCCTTGGTCCCGCTGCAACCGTCGAACAGGCTTCCAAACACACCGGGACGGCCGAAGCTGCAATCCTCGACGTCAATCTCAATGGCCGACGCGTGTTTCCAATCGCCGATGAGTTGATGCGCCGGGGTGTCCCCTTCGTGTTCTTCAGTGGCGATGACGACATCGCCATTCCCGACCATCTCCGCTATGCCAGCAATCTGCGGAAATCCTCGGGCAGCCAGGCGGTGTTCAACGCACTCTTTCCCCCGCAGGAATCGGGGCGGGCGCCCCCCGGACCGGACCCGTCCGACGACGTCTTCGCGCTTTTGCCCAAACTGCGACTTGCGGCGCGCCTTTTGCTGGGAGACGTCGACGCATCGGATCGGCTCGTCGAGAGGACGCTCGAGCAAGCGATCCGGGATGTCGACCGCAGACAGCCTGGTCAATCCACTGAAAACTGGCTCAACGGCATCATGCGAGAGATGGCGAAAACCCGCGGCGCAAACCTGATGCATTAATTTTACCCTCCCTCTCAGGCTGAAGTGCTAAGCCGCGGGGCCGTCATTGTTGACCACATCTCGACAACTGGGCCGTACAGATCAGCCGCTTGGCTTGCGTCATCAGCCCTTCTGATCGCGCTCGACGAATTTGTTGAAACGGCTGGCTTTCCCCTCCCCAGTCTTGGCCTGATACAGAAAGGCCAGATCGTTCTCGTCGAATATCCGGAAGAACTCGTCCCATTCGATGGGCTCGAATGCTTCCTCAGGCTCACCGAAGTCGATCCGCAGGATGCCGCCCTCGCCTTTTGTGCGTACCACTGCCGGCCGGCCGTCCCGCTCCTCGGCCCACTTGCGAATTTCGTCGTGGTCGGTGGTCGTTTGCGACTGAGACATTGAAATCTCCTTTGATCGGCGTTGCTCCATGGGACACGCGGGCTGTCGGGCGTCCTAACAGCACAAGGGCGTCAATGTTCCAGCACCGCGCCGTGATCGCGATGCCGGCCCAACGAAGTCCGCCAAAGGAACTTTGTTGAAGCAAGGGAACAAACCTTTTGCCGAAAAGTTCGGGGCGCCGAGGTTACTTGTCTGAGGAGTCGTCGTGAAACGCATATTGGTTACAGGAGGCTGCGGCTTCATCGGCCGGCATGTCGCACAGGAACTCGTCGAGCAGGATTATTCGGTTCGCATCCTCGATGCGCTGCTGGAGCAGGTGCATGCGGGCGAAGCCGTCGCGCTTCCCGCCGGGACCGAACTGATCAAAGGTGATGTCCGAGACCGGGAGGCGGTCGCCAGTGCGCTGGAAGGTGTTGACGCGGTCATTCATCTGGCGGCGGAAGTCGGCGTCGGACAATCGATGTACGAGATCGCGCGCTATGTCGGCGCCAATGATCTCGGCACCGCAACGCTACTTGAAGCACTGATCAAGCACCCGGTCGAACGGATCGTCGTCGCCTCGTCGATGAGCGTCTATGGCGAAGGGCTCTATGCAACGCCAGACGGCCGGCGCATCGACAATGCCCGGCGCAAGGCGAGCGACATCAAAAGCGGGCAATGGAATCCGCTGTCGCCAGAGGGAGCCCCCCTCTCGCCGCTGCCGACGGACGAAGAAAAGCCGGTCGATCTCGCCTCAATCTATGCGCTGACAAAATACGCACAAGAACGCGCTGTGCTGATCTTCGGCGAAGCCTATGGCATCGATGCTGTCGCGTTGCGCCTGTTCAATGTCTTCGGCGCCGGCCAGGCATTGTCGAACCCCTATACCGGCGTGCTGGCCAACTTCGCTTCGCGTCTCGCCAACGGCCAACGGCCAATGATCTTCGAGGATGGCGAACAGAAGCGCGATTTCGTCCATGTGCATGACGTCGCCCGCGCCTTTCGCCTTGCACTGCAGCAACGCCAGGCAAAGGGTCATGTCATCAACATCGGCAGCGGCCGAGCCTACGCGATCAGCGAAGTCGCACGATTGCTGGCCGAGGCCATGGGGACACCGAACCGCTCGCCCGAACTGCTCGGCAAAGCGCGCTCCGGCGATATCCGCAACTGCTTCGCCGATATTTCCAAGGCCCGTGAGCTGCTCGGTTTCGAGCCGGTGCGGCAACTGGAGAATTCGCTCGGCGATTTCGTTTCCTGGGTGCGTAACACGTCCGCCGTCGACCGCGGCGCCGACATGAAACGCGAGCTCGAAGAACGCGGGCTGGTGTCATGAACACACGCAATCGAAGCGACGCGCCGGTCGCCATCGTCGGCGGCAGCGGCTTCATAGGATCGAACCTCGCCGACAGCCTGTTGTCGGATGGCGAACCGGTGCTGGTGATCGACAATCTCAGCCGTCCGGGCGTCCAGCAGAACCTTGAATGGCTGGCGCAAAAACACGCCAGTCGCCTCACGGTGGAGACCATCGACGTGCGGGACGCCAACGCCTTGGCGCCGGCTCTGACGGGTTCAAAGGCAATTTTCCATCTGGCCGCGCAAACCGCCGTCACCACAAGCCTGGTCCAGCCGGGCGAGGATTTCGACATCAACCTTCGCGGAACATTCAACGTACTGGAGGCGGCGCGACTGAGCGGTGAGTGTATTCCTGTTGTCTTCGCCAGCACCAACAAGGTCTATGGCAGCCTGCCCGACGTCGCGGTCCGCGAGGACGGCGACCGCTATGTGCCTTGCGACAGCGTCATCCAGGCGAACGGCATCGATGAGGCTCGGGGCCTGGACTTCTGCACGCCCTACGGTTGCTCCAAGGGCGCGGCGGACCAGTATGTGCTCGACTACGCCAAATCCTACGGCATGCCGACGGCGGTGCTGCGGATGAGCTGCATCTATGGACCGCGCCAGTTCGGAACCGAGGACCAGGGCTGGGTCGCGCACTTCCTGCTCAGCGCGCTGACGGGACGCCCCATCACCATTTACGGTGACGGCAGGCAAGTGCGCGATATCCTACATGTTTCCGATGCCGTCGCCGCCTACAGGGCCGTACTCGACCACATCGAGACGACCAAAGGCCAGGCATTCAATCTTGGCGGCGGCCCGGAAAATGCGCTCAGCCTGCGCACGCTGTTGAGCGAGATCCGTGGCCTGACCGGCCATGAGCTTTCAATCCGCCATGATGGCGAACGCACCGGCGACCAGCCCTTCTTCGTCGCCGACACCCGCAAGATCAAAACCGCGCTTGGCTGGATGGCCCAGGTTTCATGGCGCGAAGGCGTCCGCGACCTAGCCGACTGGCTGCAGCGCCACCGGCTCGAGCCTCACCCCGAAGCCGTGAGGTACGTCGCATGAAAATCGCTCTGGTAAACCCATTCTGGACCTACGACGACAGCATCTATTTCGGCTGCCGCCAACCACATCTGCCGCTGGAACTCGGCTATTCGAAGGCCCTGCTCGAAGCCGCCGGACATGAGGTGCTGATGCTGGATGGTCAGTTGCAGAAGCTCGACAATTCCGGTCTTTGCGAGCGGGTGGCCGATTTCGCCCCGGCAATGACTGTCGTCAGTACCGCGCCGACCTATCTGTTCTGGCGCTGCGCACCGCCGGAATTGCGCGTGCCGGCCGATTTCCTCAACCTTCTCGCCGGGCGCGGTGGACGCACGGTCGCCGTCGGCCCGCACGGCTCGGCCACGCCGGCGCCAACCTTGCGCAAGCTCGGCGTCGACATCGTCGTGCGCGGCGAATGCGAAGAAGTCGTCGAGCAACTTGCCCGGCGCGACGATTGGAGCGCAGTGCCCTCAACCGCTTATCTGCGGGATGCCAGGGTGGTTTCGAACGGCGGCGTCCACGCCAGCTCGTTTGTCGATCATCCACCCCTCGAATGGCCTGCGGACTGGATCGCAGCCCATTCGCACCACCATCACAGGTTCGATGACAATCAGGTCGGGTTCGGCGCGGAAGTCGAGGCATCGCGCGGCTGTCCCTACAATTGCAGCTTCTGCGCCAAGATCGATTTCCGTGATGCCTATCGCCGTCGAAACCACGAAGCGGTGGTCGCGGAGATCGATCGGCTGATTGCCCAAGGTGTCGGCTACATCTACTTCATCGACGAAATCTTCCTGCCGCAAAAAGCGTTGCTGGAAGCCTTGGTCGATCGCAATGTGAAATTCGGCGTGCAGACCCGCATCGATCTGTGGAAGCCCGAGCTGCTGGAATTGCTGGGCGCCGCAGGCTGCGTCTCCATTGAAGCAGGGCTCGAAAGCCTGACGGTTGAAGGCCGGGCGATGCTGGCCAAGCGCTGCCGGCTGGGCACCGAGGAACTTGCCGCGCTGCTCGTCGATGCTAGACGTCACGTTCCATTCGTTCAAGCCAATCTGATCGGCGTGGTCGAGGATGATCCCGCCCTGGTCGAGCGCTGGCGAACCCACCTGATCGACCACGGCGTATGGGCCAATGAACCTGTTCCGCTTTATCCGTATCCGAGTTCGCCCAGCTATCGCGAGCTTTGGGGCGAACCCGACGACCTTGCCTGGGAGCGCGCCCATGACCACTATCTCGCATCCTTCCAGAAATTCAGTGACATCCAGGAGAAGCGGCCCCGGCCGCTGGCGGAACTGGAGGCGACATGTTGCGGACACTGACGCCGCGCTCGTGGCGCATCCTGATGACCGTCGATGCCGTGGGCGGCGTATGGCGCTATGCGCTTGATCTGGCAAGGGAACTTGTGAACGGCGGCGACAGCGTGGTGCTTGCCGGGCTCGGTCCCCAGCCGACGAGGCAGCAGGCTGCGGAGGCAGAGGCTTTCACCACGCTGATCTGGTTGAACACGCCGCCGGATTGGATGACCCACAACGGCGGCGACCTGGATGCGCTACCGCGAGAATTGCTTGCGCCCATGCGCGACCACGCCATCGACCTAGTCCATTTCAACGCGCCGACGCAGGCGGCGGGATTCGATGCGCCGTGCCCAGCCGTGGCGGTCTCCCATTCCTGCGTGACGACATGGTTCCACGCCGTCAGGAAACAGGCAGTGGATGGCGCGTGGGCCTGGCAGAAGGAGCGCAACAGGCGTGGCTTCAATCGGGCCGACGCAGTCATCGTGCCGAGCCGCAGCCACGCCGACATGCTTGAGACCTGCTACGGCCCGATCGCGCGTCTGAGTGTGGTGGGAAATAGTGCCAGTCCGGTGCCGAAGGCCGAAAAGCGCCAACCGCTCGTCTTCGCCGCTGCCCGCTGGTGGGACGAGGGGAAGAATGCGGCGGTGATCGACCAGGCCGCGTCGCTGACGCGATGGCCCGTCTTTGCCGCCGGTTCGATGCACGGTCCGAACGGCGGGCGTACCAGCTTCAGCTATGCTGTTCCTCTGGGAGCACTGCCGGCTCA
>NZ_RZRR01000267.1:0-6209 GCF_003998555.1 Mesorhizobium sp. M7A.F.Ca.CA.002.09.1.1
ATGCCGGCGTGCGCGGCACGTTCGGCTTCTGTCACGCGCGGCGGCAGTGGCGCCGGGCGCGGGGCGACGACGATTTCGATCTGGCGGACATTCTCGCCCTGGGCCGGCGCGGTGGCGCTGTCGAGGATGAGGGCCGCCTGCTTGCCGCCGATCAGCTCGATATAGACCTCGGCCAGCAATTCGGAATCGAGCAGGGCGCCGTGCTTGGTGCGCTTGGTGTTGTCGATGCCGTAGCGCCGGCAGAGCGCATCGAGCGAATTAGGACCCATCGGGTGCTTGCGGCGCGCCAGCGCCAGCGTGTCGACGACGACGCCGTTGTCGATGACAGGGTGACCCAGCCGGCCGAATTCGACGTTGAGGAAGCCGACATCGAAAGTGGCGTTGTGGGCGACCAGCTTGGCGCCGTCGGTAAAGTCCAGCCACTCCTGCACAATCTCGGCAAAGGTCGGCTTGCCCGCGAGGTCCGCCGCGCTGATGCCGTGCACCGCCTGTGCCTCGACATGGATCGCTCGGCCTTGCGGGTTGATGTAGTGGTGGAAGGTCCTGCCGGTCGGGAAACGGTTGACCAGTTCGACGCCGCCCAGCTCGATCACGCGGTCGTCGCGCGAATCGAGGCCGGTGGTTTCCGTGTCGAAGATGATCTCACGCATCGAATCAGTCGCTCCAAAGGAGCAGAATCGTGAGAGCGGAACAAAATGGCAATGAGAAACTATGATGGCCAGGGCAATCGCACAGGTTTGCGCCGCCCCTCATCGCCCTGCACCTTTCCTCTCCCCCGTCGATCGGGGGAGAGGTGTCGAGCGAAGCCGGCAGGCAGATAAGCGGCTCTCACATCGACAGCTGGCGGTCGAGCGGTGGGCTCAACCACCTGGCTTGCCAACCCCTATCAGCTGGCTGATGATTGCAGCGACCTCCGCCCGCGCGGCGTCCATCCCCTGGCCGGTGTCGACGATGAAATCGGCCTGACGGCGTTTTTCCGCGTCCGGCACCTGCTTGGCCAGGATCGACGCCAGCTTTTCCTCCGTCATGCCCGGCCGCGCCAGCACGCGTTCGCGCTGGGTCTCGGCCGGGGCGGTGACGACGACGACCTTGTCGACGCGGTTGCGGCCGCCGGTTTCGAAGAGCAGGGGGATGTCGAGGACGGCGATCGGCGCGCCTGATCCACGATGCCTGGCCAGAAAGGCATCGGCATCGGCGCGCACCAGCGGGTGGATGATGGTTTCCAGCCGCTTCAGCGCCGCGGCATCGCCGAGCACGCGCGCGCCAAGTTTGGCACGATCGACCATGCCGGCGGATGTGGTGCCGGGAAAGGCGGCCTCGACCAGGGGTGCTGCCTTGCCGGCATAGAGGCGATGCACCGTCTCGTCGGAATCGTGGACCGGCACGCCGGCGTCAGTGAACATCCTGGCTGTGGTCGACTTGCCCATGCCGATCGAGCCGGTGAGGCCGAGCACGATCATGGCTTCGGCACCAGATCGGCGACGATCAGGGCCCGAAGTTCGGCCGTCACCCGCGGCCTGATGCCGAACCAGCGCTCGAAGCCAGGCACGGCCTGATGCAGAAGCATGCCGAGACCGTCGACCGTCTTCAGATTTCGCGCTCGGGCGGCCGCAAGCAGCGGCGTCTCCAGTGGCACATAGACGATGTCGGTGACGATGGCATGGTCGGGCAGCCGGGCGGGATCCGCCGACAGGCCTTCATTGCCATGCATGCCGAGCGCGGTGGTGTTGACCAGCAGGCCGGCATCGCCGAGCAGTTCGTTGGTCGCCGCCATGCCATGCGCCGAGACACCGGTGCCGAAACGATCGCGCAATTCCTGCGCTCGGGCCAGAGTGCGGTTGACGATGCGAATGTCGGCAACGCTGCGCTCCTTCAGCGCATGGATGACGGCGCGCGACGCGCCGCCGGCGCCGAGCACCACCGCCGGACCCTTGCTTGCCCAGCCCGGTGCATGATCGTCGAGGTTGGCGGCAAAGCCGTGACCGTCAGTGTTGCCGCCCCACAGGATGCCGTCCTCGAACCACAGCGTGTTGACGGCGCCGATTTCTTGCGCCGCCTGGTCGCGGCGTTCGGCCAATGCGAAGGCCGCTTCCTTGTGCGGGATGGTGATGTTGCCACCGCGGTAATTGTTTGCCTGCAATGTTTCCACGAACACGGCAAAGTCTTGCGGCGCGACATCGATGGCCTGGTAGCTTCCGTCGATGCCATGTTTGGCCAGCCAGTGACCATGGATCTTCGGCGAGCGCGAATGCTTGACCGGATGGCCCGACACGAAGGCTTTTTTCGACGCCTCAGCCATCGATCGCCCCCAGGTCTCGCAGTTCGGCCAGCAGCGGCAACAGCGGCAGGCCGACAATGGTGAAATGATCGCCCTCGATTTTCTCGAACAATTGAATGCCTTCGCCTTCGATCTGATAGGCGCCGACGCTTCCCAGCGCCTTGGCACCGACACGGGCGAGATGGCGCCCGATAAAGGCGGGATCGAGCTTGCGCATGGTCATCGAGGCGATGCCGACATGCCGCCACAGAACCTTGCCGTCGCGAACCAGCACGGCGGCGCTGTTCAACTGATGGGTCTTGCCCGACAGCGCCAGCAAATGACGGCGGGCACCCTCCATGTCAGCCGACTTGTGGAACACCTCGTCGCCGAGCGACAGCGTCTGGTCGCAGCCCAGCACCAGGGCGCCCGGCCTGCGCTCGCTGACTTCGGTCGCCTTAGCCTCGGCCAGCACCAGGGCGACGTCCTCGGGCGAGACGCCGCTATCCTGCAAAGGCGACTCGAGCGCGCGCTCGTCGACATCGGCCGGCACCGCCTCGACATCGACGCCGGCATTGACCAGCATCGCCTTGCGGAACGGACTGCCGGAAGCAAGGATGAGTTTTTCGATCATGCTGATTCACCCATGTTGGCGCTCCGTCACGCACCCCTCATCCGACCGAGCTTCGCTCGGCCACCTTCTCCCACAAGGGGAGAAGGGAAGTCCCGCGCGTACGCCGCTGCAAATCGCCAACTGGCGGTATCTTGCGGAGACGACGGTGCCACGTTCTTCCTTCTCCCCTTGTGGGAGAAGGTGGCCTCGCGAAGCGAGGTCGGATGAGGGGTGCTGGTGCTCACTTATCTTACCTGCCCTATCTATTCTTCCCCCGCAGGGCAACGATGGCCGCCGCCGTTTCCTCGATCGAGCGGCGGCTGACGTCGATCATCGGCCAGCCATGGCGCGTGCAGATCTTGCGGGCGTAGGCGAGTTCTTCGCTGATCGCCGCGCGGTCGACATAGTCTGATGCCTCATACGAGCTGCTGTTGCCGAGGATGCGGTTTTGCCGGACGTGCGAGATGCGCTCGGCGGTGGCGATCAGCCCGACGATGAGCGGCTTGCTGGCGGCAACCAGGCTTTCCGGCACCGGCACACCGAGCACGATCGGGATGTTGGCGGTCTTGATGCCGCGGTTGGCGAGATAGATGCTGGTCGGCGTCTTCGACGTGCGAGAAATGCCGATCAGCACGACATCGGCATCGTCCATGTTGAGCGGCAGCTGGCCGTCATCATGGTCCATGGTGAAATTGAGCGCGTCGATGCGGCGGAAATATTCGGCGTCGAGAACATGCTGGGCGCCGACGCGGCGGCCGGCGGGGGTGCCGAGATAGGACTGGAACACGGTCAGCACCGGCTCCAGCACCGACACACAGGGCAGGCCCATGGCCGCGCAGCGCTCGTCGATGCCGCGCGCCAGCTTCTGGTCCACGACCGTATAGAGGATGATGCCCGGCTCTTCCTCTATATCCTCGAACACCTTCGCCACCTGCTTTTCGGTGCGGATGAGCGGATAGATATGCTCGATGGCGCGCGCATCCTTGTATTGTGCCGAAGCCGCCCGGCCGGCGGCGAGCAGCGTTTCGCCGGTCGCGTCGGAAATCAGGTGCAGGTGGAAGAAGCTCTGGGGTTTGTTCACAGGGGGTCACCTGGGGCTGTGGGCTTCTGTGGATAAAGCGGGATGAAAAGAGGGGGCGGTCGGAGGCGACTGTATCAGATGGCAGTTTGTCCACAATTCGATGCGCTGTCAGCTTCGTCGGGCGACTGGGGACAAGTTTGGGGACGGCTTTTTTCGCCTACAGTCCGTCCACAGGACCTGCCTTTCACCGCTCTGCCTAACGCTTTGACTCGATTGATCGATTCCGACCTATCCCCAGAACCCTACATCTGGGAAAAAGAAGCACGCGACAATATGTTGGCTGGTGTTTTCCGGGGCAAAGCGGGACAGGTGGCAATCACCAGAACCAACAGACTCTTAGAATCAGAAGAATCTTAGATATAAGAATCTTTGATTATAGAAGAGGCCGGAAGAAGCGAGCGCTCGATGCCCCAGAACCGGATCATGCTGGATGTCCTGAAGGGCAAGGCTCATTTTCCGCCTCCGCTCTGGATGATGCGTCAGGCAGGGCGTTATCTGCCGGAGTATCGGGAGACACGCAGGCGAGCAGGCTCGTTCCTCGATCTCTGCTATGATCCAGACCTTGCCGTCGAAGTGACCTTGCAACCGATCGAGCGCTTCGGCTTCGATGCTTCGATCCTGTTTTCCGATATCCTTGTCGTTCCGCATGCGCTTGGCCGTGACGTCCGTTTCGAAGAGGGCAGAGGGCCGCTGCTGACGCCGATCACCGCGCCGCAGATTCTGGCTCTGGAAGGCAAGGTGTTTCACGTGAATCTCGAACCGGTCTACGAGACGGTTCGCCGGTTGCGGGCCAAATTGCCCGACGAGACAACCCTGATCGGCTTCTGCGGCGCGCCGTGGACGGTGGCGACCTACATGATTGCCGGCCATGGCACGCCCGACCAGGCGCCGGCGCGGCTTTTTGCCTATCGCGAGCCGGTGGCCTTTCAACGATTGCTGAAGGTGCTTGCCGAACATTCGGCCGCCTATCTCATCCGCCAGATCGAGGCGGGCGCGGATGTGGTGCAGATTTTCGATTCCTGGTCCGGCGTGCTGGACGATGAAACTTTCGATTTGTTCTGCGTTCAGCCGATGGCCGAGATCGTTGGCCGGGTGCGGGCGGTTTATCCCGATGTCCCGATCATCGGTTTTCCCAAGGGCGCCGGTTCGCGCTACCGGACCTATCGACAGAAGACCGGCGTGACGGCGCTGGGGATCGACTGGACGGTGCCCCTGATCGCGGCGAAGGAATTGCAGCGCTCGGGTGCGGTTCAGGGCAATCTCGATCCCTTGCGGCTCGTCGCTGGCGGCAAGGCGCTGTCGGATGGCGTCGAGGCGATCCTGAGAGCGCTGGGAGACGGGCCGCTGATCTTCAACCTCGGTCACGGCATCACGCCGGAGACGCCGATCGCCCATGTCGAGGCGATGGTGAAACAGGTGCGGAGCGCGACACGCTGATGGCTCAGATGAACAACACGAACAGCACCGGCCAGGCGATGATGCGCATGATATCAGGTATCGCCGTGCTGATCGTTTTCACCGCGCTTTTGTATTTCGCGGCACCCGACAGTTTTTACCCCTGGGCCAAGGCGATCCATATCCTCGCCGTCATCTCGTGGATGGCGGGCATGCTCTATCTGCCGCGGCTGCTGGTCTACCACACCGATGCCGAGAAGGGCTCGGTGCAGTCGGAAACCTTCAAGGTGATGGAGCGGCGCCTGCTGCGCGGCATCATCAACCCGGCGATGATCGTCACCTGGGTGTTCGGCCTGTGGCTCGCCTGGAAGGGTTTCGGTTTCCAGGGCGGCTGGCTGCACGCCAAGATCGGAGCGGTGCTTTTGCTGTCCGCCGTTCATGGCTATCTGGCCGGCGCGGTGCGCAAATTCGCCGAGGACCGTAATGAAAAACCGGCCAGGCACTGGCGGATGGTCAACGAGATCCCCACATTGCTGATGATCGCAATCGTCATCCTGGTGGTGGTCAAGCCGTTCTGATGCATGTCGCTCAAAAACGGCCAGGAGACTGCGACAGGCATTGATGCGTTTAGGCCTTCATAGGCCATGCAAAACGCAGCTTGCTCTTTCACCCGACCGACGATAAAAGACGGGTCTTCCTTCCCGTCATGCGCCGCCCCTCGTTGTTTTCGGCCGCGCCCGGCATTTGTCGCATCCCGCCGATATTTTCCCAAAGCCTACCCAGACTCCATCTATTCAAGGTCCGTCTATGCAAGAAATGAAACTCGCCGAGTTCAAGAACAAGAAACCGCCAGAGCTGATCGC
>NZ_RZRR01000268.1:0-6200 GCF_003998555.1 Mesorhizobium sp. M7A.F.Ca.CA.002.09.1.1
ATGTCCGGCCCGACGCGGGCGCCTGGCTGGAAGCATCGCTGCTGGCCAACTATGTTACCGACGCGCGCAATCATCTGGCCGCGCAGACATCCGAATCGATTGTCTCCGGCACGCTGACCTTTCCCGCCGCCAAGGAGGTTGAACAATGAAGCATGTGGACCCGCAAAGCCCGGTCTCCTTCCGTGCAAACATCACGCGCCTGCCGCAAAAGGGCCTGCCGCTGGTTGTCGAAGCCGATGCCGCACAGCGTGCGGCACTGGCCGAGGAGCACGGGTTGATTTCGGTCGAATCCTATCGCGCCGAGCTTCTGGTCGCGTCGTGGAAGCGCAATGGCGTGAAGATAAGCGGTCGTGTCGAAGCCGACATCACCCAGGCCTGCATCGTCACGCTCGAGCCTGTCGAAGCGCATATCGACGAACCGGTCGAAGCGCTGCTGCTGCCCGAGGATTCCAAGCTTGGACGGCAGGGTTTCGATGGTGGCGGCGAGATCCTGCTCGACGCGGAAGGCCCTGACAGTCCAGAGACATTTTCCGGTGACACGATCGATGTCGGGGCACTCGCCGAACAGTATTTCGGGCTCGCCATCGACCCCTATCCGCGTAAGCAGGGCGCAGCGCTCAACGCCGGCAGCGAGACCGAACCGGCGGAGAATGAATTTCAGCAAAAACTGCGATCCTTGCTGGGAAAATCCTGAAAAGCTCGCCCGCGACGGAAAAGTCGGTTGTGTGGCAGCCCAAAACCGTTATTTTCGCCGAACCTTCGCGGTCGCTAAACGACCTGCCGCCTAACCGTGAGACAAATACCGCGTGATCAGGATTTCCATCGATGCCATGGGCGGCGATCACGGACCAGCCGTGGTCATTCCAGCGCTCATGACGGTCGCGACCCGTCGTCCCGACATCCGCTTCGTCATCTTCGGGCGTGAGGAGGTCGTGCGCCCGGAGCTCGCCAAATTTCCCAAGCTTGCCGAGATCAGCGAATTCTTCCATTGCGAAATTGCGGTCAGGATGGACGACAAGCCGAGCCAGGCGCTGCGCCACGGCCGCTGGAAGTCATCGATGTGGAAGGCCGTCGAAGCGGTCAAGGCCGGCACGGCCGACGCCTGCATTTCCGCGGGCAACACCGGTGCGCTGATGGCGATGTCGAAATTCTGCCTGCGCACCATGGCCACCATCGATCGCCCGGCGATCGCAGCCCTTTGGCCGACATTGCGCGGCGAAAGCGTGGTGCTGGATGTCGGCGCGACCATCGGGGCCGATGCGCAACAGCTCATCGATTTTGCCATTCTCGGCACCGGCATGGCGCGCTCGGTCTTCGGCATAGCCCGGCCCAGCGTCGGCCTGCTCAATGTCGGCGTCGAGGAGATCAAAGGCCAGGAAGAGGTTAAGGAGGCGGGGCGCATGCTGCGCGAAGCCAACATGGCCTCGATGAACTATCACGGTTTCGTCGAGGGCGACGATATCGGCAAGGGCACGGTCGACGTTGTGGTGACCGAGGGCTTCGCCGGCAACATCGCTCTGAAGACCGCGGAAGGCACGGCGCGCCAGATAGCGGGTTATCTGCGCGCCGCGATGAGCCGCACCCTGATGGCCAGGATCGGCTACGTCTTCGCTAAGGGCGCCTTCAACCGCTTGCGCGAAAAGATGGATGTCGGCCGCTCCAATGGCGGCGTTTTCCTGGGGCTGAGCGGGATCGTCGTCAAAAGCCATGGCGGTGCTGATTCTGACGGGTTCGCCGCCGCGATCGAACTCGGCTATGACATGGTCCGCAACAACCTCCTCGACCGTATCGAGGCCGATCTGGACCTGTTTCATGCGCGCAACCCGCGCGCCCTGTCATCTAGGAAATCCGACGTCGTCACCGACGCAAAGGAATAGGAAAGAACTTTGATCAGATCAGTCGTGCGCGGCACGGGCGCCGCGCTGCCCCGCCGAATCATGAAGAATGCCGATTTCGAAGGCATGGTCGAGACCTCCGACGAGTGGATCGCCCAGCGCACCGGCATTCGCCAGCGCCACATCGCGGGCGATGACGAGACGACCGCTTCGCTGGGGGAAGCGGCGGCACGTGCCGCACTTGCCAATGCGGGCCTCACGCCCGCCGACATCGATCTGATCGTGCTGGCGACCTCGACGCCCAACAACACGTTTCCGGCCACCGCCGTCGAGATCCAGAACCGGCTCGGTATGCATCACGGCTTTGCCTTCGACATGCAGGCGGTCTGTTCGGGTTTCGTCTATGCCGTGACCACCGCCGATCTCTACATCCGCGGCGGCCTGGCCAAGCGTGTCCTGGTGATCGGGTCCGAAACATTCTCGCGCATTCTCGACTGGAGCGACCGGTCGACCTGTGTGCTGTTCGGAGACGGCGCCGGTGCCATGATCCTGGAAGCGGGCGAGGGCGCGGGCACGATCGCCGACCATGGCGTTCTGGCGGCCAGCCTGCGCTCCGACGGCACGCACAAGGACAAGCTTTTTGTCGATGGCGGGCCGTCGACGACGGGTACGGTCGGCCATCTCCGGATGGAGGGCCGCGAAGTCTTCAAGCACGCGGTCGGCATGATCACCGACGTCATCGAGGCGACGTTCGCGCAAGCCGGTATCTCAGCCGAGGATCTCGACTGGTTCGTGCCGCACCAGGCCAATAAACGAATTATTGACGCTTCCGCCAAGAAGCTCGGGATAGCTGAGCAAAAGGTGGTGGTTACGGTCGATTTGCACGGTAACACCTCGGCTGCTTCCGTGCCGTTGGCGCTGTCGGTGGCCGTTGCCGACGGCCGCATCAAGAAGGGCGATCTCGTCCTCCTGGAAGCGATGGGTGGCGGCTTCACCTGGGGCGCTGTCCTGGTTCGCTGGTAAGTGCCGAACGGTCCAGTTTCGGTCCTTGACCTTGACGGATCAATTACTTAGGCTCTGCCGTTGTTGTGCCGAATTTTATGTTTTGAGCTGATGGGACGGTCGCATGGGGGGAAAGACACTTACGCGCGCCGACCTTGCCGAGGCAGTTTACCGGAAGGTCGGCCTGTCGCGCACTGAATCGGCCGAACTCGTCGAAGCGGTGCTGGATGAAATCTGCGAAGCCATCGTGCGCGGCGAAACGGTGAAGCTGTCGTCCTTCGCGACATTCCACGTCCGCTCCAAGAACGAGCGTATCGGCCGCAATCCCAAGACTGGCGAGGAAGTGCCGATCCTGCCGCGTCGGGTGATGACCTTCAAGTCGTCCAACGTGCTGAAGAGCCGTATCTTGCGCTCCCATCAGAGCGGCAAGGCCAAAAGCGGCAAGTAATCCTAGAGCGCGGTTGAAAACCGCCACCGCCATGACGCCGGGCTTGAATATTGCTTCATAAACCGCTGAAATAAGCCCCGATTCGGCAGCTAGGCCGGATCATCGTCCAGCGTGAGGATTCGCCCATGGACAAGAGCCCCGACGCCTTTCGTACCATCAGCGAGGTCGCCGAAGATCTCGATTTGCCGCAGCATGTGCTGCGCTTCTGGGAAACGCGTTTCAACCAGATCAAGCCGATGAAGCGCGGCGGCGGCCGTCGTTACTACCGGCCGCAGGATGTCGAGCTGATCAAGGGCATCCGTCACATGCTCTACGACCAGGGCTACACCATCAAGGGCGTGCAGAAGCTGTTGCGCGAGAACGGCAACCATTTCCTGGTTGCCATCGGCAATGGCGACATGGCCGCCGTCGAGGCGATCTCGCAGCGAAGGCAGGCTGACCAGGTGCCGCTGACGCCGGCGGCCCAGCCGCGCAGCATGGACGACGAACTGGTCGGCCAGCCGCGCGTCAAACCCAGCCGTCGCTTTTTCGGCCTGGGCAAGAGCGACGAGGACGGTCCGGTGCAGCCGGATGCATCGAAACTCTCGCGCGACAACAGGGCCTTGCTGCAGGAGGCGTTGTTCGACCTCCTGGAATGCAAGCGCCTGCTTGATCAGGTGCGCTGACCGCAGCCCGACGCGATAGTTCGAAACCGGAACCCGTCTTCCGGTGAGGCGTTACGTTTCCTTCTGCAAGTGAAGGAAACACATCATGGCATCATTTTCGACCCTCTCGGACATCGATCTCGACAGGCAGGTCGCGGCTCTCACCAAAGAACTGGCCAGCTTGAAGAGGGCTGTGGCAAGGCGAGGCGGCGCCTACTACGAGGACGGTCGCGATGCAGCCTTCGACACCTATTCCGATCTTGCGGGGCGTCTGCGCGACGCCATGCCGGCACTGCGTAAACAGGGCAGGGTGATCGAGAGGTCGGCCCGCGACCATCCGGCGGCTGCCGCTGCTGTCGGCCTTGTGGTGCTCGGTCTTGTCGCCAGTCTGCTGTTCAGCCGGCGCTGAGGCGGTGCTTCTGATGGTTGAGGTAGCTGGCGCCGTCATTCGACGAACTTGGTGCGCCCAAATCGTGTCGAGCTAACGCGCCGCAATGCCAAGGGAAGACCGGCCTTGGACAGGAAGCCAAGGCCGGTCTTCTCGGTGGCAGTTTGCGGTGCTTAGGCCTTGTTTCCGATCACATGGTGGTGGTGGCGGTGATGATGGTGATGGCGGACATGGTGGCGATGATGATGGTGGTGACGATGGTGCTTTGCCATCGGCGCCGCATCCGCACTCGTCGCACCGATGACGGGCACCGTGAAAGCCAATGCAACTGCAAGCCCGAGGGCCGAGAGGAGGGACTTCTTCATGGATCGTTTCCTTTTGTTTCGCGGGCGCATATGGATCGGGGCGATAGCCCGGCCGCCGCGAATGGAATTACGCGCCTGAATTTTTTCGTCAGTATTTCCCGATTGTAGAATTTTGTTTCTGGACTGTTTCTGCCCAATCCAGCCTCCCGCCACCATGCACGGCAAGATCGAGAGGCGGCCATTGGCCGCCTGTCCGACTACATCGGCGGCACGACGCCGTTGGTCCCGACCACGACGCGGCTGGCGCTCAGCGCGCCGTCACTACCCCGCTCTGCGGTGACAAAGACCGTCGCACCCGGCTTGAGGTCGCTCGGCGTCGCCGGCGCGAAGGTGACGACAGGGGTGGTGTCGGGAATCGAAATCTTCTTGGTCTGGCCATTGTCATAGGTCAGCGTGACGGATCGCCCGCTTATATCGGTAACGTCGGCGACGGTGCCGTTGGTCATCCGGCTGTTTGGCTGCAGGTCCCAGGGGCGGTCACCCTCGCCGGTGCCTTTCAGCGCGGCCGGGAAGACCACCACCTCCAGGGCGCCGCTGCCGCCATCCGCTTTCGATACGGAGGCAATGCCGAGGAAATCGCCCTGCTTGATGTCCGTTGCCGAGGCGTTGGCGACGCCCGAGATCTTCCAGCCGGCCTTGAGCTTGATCGCGTCGGTATCGCCCTGGCGGGTTTTCACGGTGAGCAGCGTGGGCTTAAAACTGACCACCGTGCCGCGCACACGAAGCGCGCCTGCGGCTTGGGCGGCGCCCGCGCCGGCGACGGAAAGGCTGGAAATCGTGCCGAGCACGACCATGACTGTCTTCAAGTTCATTGCAAAAAATCCTTCCGGGAAAGAACTGGCTGGAACCGGATGGTTTCGCGCCAGCGACCCGGAGATAACGAATGGGCGCGGCGAAACTGCCGGCAAAAGGCCAATCAGGCCTTCAAAACAACTTGATCGCGACGTGTGCGCCAGAGGCCGCGCCAGGCACCCGGTTCACGATCCCGTGACGGCCATTTTGGCCCTTGGCAAATCACCAGTGAGAGGGCATCTTCCCGACCGTCTCAGGCAACACTCCTCATTTGATCAAACTCTTTCAGTCATGGAGTTGCCAATGCCCCATAATGCGAAAAGCGAACCCCACTCCGAACCGGCAACCAACGGGAGCGGGCCAGATTACAACACCCTCAGAGCGATGCGGGAGACCCGCGGTTACAGCGTGGAAGAGCTTTCCCTGACATGCGGCCTGGCGGTGGACGAGATTGAGGATATCGAAAGCGGCAGAGTGACCGATCCGTCGAAGCTGCGTCGTATTGTGTCCGCGCTTCACCTTCCCCAGGAGGCTCTGATCACCCCGGCTGCGCCGACGCCGGCGCAAGGTCGATCGCTGGCGTAGACCCCGCACCAGGCATTCCAGAGAACCCGCCAAGGCCCTCTTGGCGGGTTTCTTTGTACCTGCCGCAGCGTCTGCTTCAGCCTGGCGCTTGCCGATTTGTATGCCGCGCGTGCTTATATGCGCGGCGGCCCCGGCTCCTGG
>NZ_RZRR01000269.1:0-6180 GCF_003998555.1 Mesorhizobium sp. M7A.F.Ca.CA.002.09.1.1
GGCAGTCCATCCGCCGCTGCAATCGTCGCAGCCGCCGTATCCGCCGATCCGGGGCTGCCCAGATTGTTGCAATGGACATGCAAGGGATGCGGCAAGCCAAGACTGTCGACGGCGGCCTGCAGCGTCTTGACGATCTTGCGCGAACTGACGCCATAGGAAGGCACGACATCATCCAGCGAGAAGGTGCGGACGTTCTCCTTGAAGGCGGCCGCCGCACCGGCGTTGATCACCTTGACCCCAAGCGCTCGCGTCGAAGCGACCGTCCAGGCGACATAGTCCTCGATCATCGTCCGGGGGGCG
The DNA here is from genome assembly GCF_003998555.1 of Mesorhizobium sp. M7A.F.Ca.CA.002.09.1.1. Lineage (NCBI taxonomy): Bacteria > Pseudomonadati > Pseudomonadota > Alphaproteobacteria > Hyphomicrobiales > Phyllobacteriaceae > Mesorhizobium > Mesorhizobium sp. M7A.F.Ca.CA.002.09.1.1. The sequence continues at coordinate 301 of NZ_RZRR01000269.1, forward strand.
TCGTCGCGGATCATCGACAACAGGAAATCGTCGTTGCCGAGAATGGCAAGGGTCGCTTTGTCGATAATCGGGATGTCAGCCAGTTCGAGATGCGTGTGCAGCGCCGCTCCCGGCGACATCGCCGGCTCGACGACCGTCGTAAAGCCCATCTTTGCGTAGAGGCAGCCGGTCTGGAACGTCGACCAGCCGGCATTGGCGAGCGGCGTCATTGCTGGCCGCAGCTGATGGGCGGCATGCTGTTCGGGCAAGAGCAGCCGCGCGGTGTTCACATTGCCGCCACCGATGTGGGAGTGGATATCGATGGCGCCAGCCATCACGATGCAGCCGCTGGCTTCGACGGTCCGGTCGGCCGCCCCTCCCGCCGGCGCCGGAACGATCTTGTCGTCCTTGATCCAGAGGTCGCCTTTGCCGAGACGGCCGTTGACGGGATCGATGATGTCGCCGTCGGCGATTTTCGTCAGCATGGCAGTGGCTCGAGGAAAGCGTGGGTAGCGATCAGGCGGATGATCGTCGCGGCGGAGGGCAATTGCGAGGCCGCTTGCGCATCGATCGACCTGAGCGAGCCCGTGCGGCTGGAGTAGACAACCGCATCGTGATCGACCCCAGCCTCGCCGATGGCCATGGTGACTGCGGCGCCGGCAACCGGCTTTTCCGTTTTCGTCAGCACAATCAGCGCCATGCGTGCCCTTTTTTTCTGTAGTTGGGCCGTTGCGGCGGAGATCCGCAGGTGCAGGTCAGCTTCGCCGGCAGCGATCATGCGCTCCACATCGCAGCGCCAGGGATCGAATTCAGGGAGGCCGCGCGCAAAGCCGGTGCGCAGCGGAAAACCTGTCATCCAGGCCGAGGCGAGCGCGCTTCCCCACCCGTTTTCGCTCGCCGGCAGATAAAGGCCGGATGCGCGCGATTTGCGATTGAGATCGGCGATCAGTCCTTGCAGCATCTCCAATGCCAAGCCTTCGGCGGCGTGGCCTGAAAACAGGAACACGGGAAAATGCGCGGCCGCCAGAGCTTTGGCAAAATCATTGAAATTCGACACCGGTTGCGATGTACGCCGCCCTTTGTACTGTGCCCTCAGTGCCGCCAGCGTGGCGGTGAGGCTAGCTTGGCCACAGGAAAGTTGCGTTGCCTTGCGTCCGCCGTTCAGCGGCGGCACAGACATCCCGTTTGGGCCTACCACGAAGAACGCGCGCTGGTTGCCGGTCGAGAGGTCGGGAACCGTCCCGGCAAGTTCGCCGACAAGACCATGATGGATCCGCGGGAGCTCGCCCACGATCACCACGACATCGGCACGCCGGCGCGTCTCTCCGGGGGCGACGGTCATTGCCCCCTTGTCGGTAAAAAGCGCGGTCTCTCGGGCAAGTGCCGCACCATCGGCATGGTCGTATGCCGCGCCAGCCCGCTCAGCCAGCGCGATCGCCGCCCTCGTGCCATCTATATCCGTATCAAAGCTGAAAACCGGGCACCGACTTGACGACAATAGCGACGCGGCATGCGCAGCCGCGTGCTCAATCAGCGCTTCCCGGTTGCCGATCCAAGCAACCGCCATTCGCTAAACTACTTTCTGGTGCCGGCTCGATCCTAGACGAAACTGGATTGGCCGTGAACCCCACCCTGCAGCGGATCAGCGAATGTTTTCATACGCGTCAACAAATTCCGACCCTGCTTAGTCATATTTGACGTAAGCGAAGCGTTGATCGGTCAGTGGAGTGCCCTCCAGTGCCCCGCCTTCCTTGGCCGGCTGCCACTGGACAACGTCCTCGATCTTTTTCGCCAACTCGAAATCCTTGTCGGTAATGCCTTTCGCCGCGTGATTCGTCAGGCGCACCTCGACCCAGGCATAGGAGGCGGTGATATCAGGATGGTGCCACGCCGCCTCGGCGAGATGACCAACCGTGTTGATGACCATGAGCGTCGATTTCCAGCTGTGGGTCTTGTATTTGCGCCGGATCCAGCCGTTTTCATAACGCCATTTCGGCAACTCCTTCTCAAGCCGGTCGGCGATCTCGGCTTCCGAATAGACCTTTTCCTTGACTGTCTCGTTCATCTCGACCTCCGCGAATTGCTCGGTCTGTCACACGCCGGAGCCGGCAAACACGTATGCGTTCTCTTTGGCTTGCCCCATCGACGAAAACAGTTATCATGGTACCGGGCACCTAAACTTCCATGATGCATCCATGATGCACCCATCGGGGGGCAGATGTCGAATTCTGTTACCATACGAGTGCCCGCTCGCCTGCACCTTGGCTTCCTTGATCTCAATGGCGATGCTGGACGGCGGTTCGGCAGCGTCGGGCTTCCATTGAGCGAACCCGAAACCGTCGTCACCCTGTCGCGGTCCAGCGAGACCATCGTCGAAGGCTCCGAGAGCACCCGCGCCAGCGAGCATCTATCGACGCTCTGCAAGCATCTTGGCATTCGCGGCCAGCACCATCTGGTGGTAGAGCAGTCGATCCCCAGTCATGCGGGTCTGGGCTCCGGCACACAGATCGCCCTTGCCGTCGCCTCGGCGTTGCGCACGCTCCACAATCTGCCTCTGGACATCGCCGGCGACGCTAACCTGCTCGAGCGGGGCGGCCGATCCGGCATCGGCATCGCAAGTTTCGAAGACGGCGGCGTCATAGTCGACGCCGGCAAGAACGACCGCGGCGGAACGCCTCCGGTCGTCGCGCGGCTGCCGTTTCCGGAAGAGTGGCGCGTCCTCCTCATCCTCGACCATTCCGGGCATGGACTGCATGGAGCAGCCGAGGTTGCGGCGTTTCGCTCGCTGCCGCCATTCCCAACGGCAGGCAGTGGGGAGATCTGCCGGAGGGTGCTGATGGGCATAATGCCGGCTTTGGTCGAGCGGGACCTTCCGGCATTCGGCGCCGCCGTCACCGCGATACAGATGCTGATCGGCAGCCATTTCGCCCCGGCCCAGGGCGGCGTGTTCACCTCGAAGCGGGTCGAGATGGTGGCCCACTGTCTCAATGAAGCAGGCGCCGTCGGCATCGGCCAGAGTTCCTGGGGGCCGACAGGCTTTGCCTTCGCGCCATCGCAGGACGCCGCACTCAAGTTCGTCGACGCGGTTCGGAAGACGACAGTTGAGGGCGGCCTTGAGGTCAAGATCGTCAAGGGCAGGAACTCCGGCGCGAAGATCAGTTCAACCAGGCTGGATCTCGTCGGCAGCTGACGCTTCAGTTTCAGGCAGAAAGGCAAGAAATGGCCCGCAAACACATCCTGCACATGCTGACACCGTTGAAGCAGATGAGCCCCTTCGACGTGAACATGGCGCTCGACGCAGGTTTCGACGCCGTCGTCCCCTATGTCGATGTGGGCCTGGCCGAAGTGACGGGACTGGTCCAGGACGCGATCTTTTCACGCCCGCCGGATGCGGGTGTCGACACCGGCATCTTCATCGCCGGGAAGGATGCCTCGTTGGCGCTCGACATGTTCGACGCCGCGAAGAAGGCGATGGTGCCGCCTTTCCAGGTTTCGGTATTTGCCGATCCAGCCGGCTCGTTCACCACAGCCGCGGCGATGGTGGCCAAGGTCGAAAAGGCGCTGGAGAAGAAATTCCAGCGTGCGCTCAGGGATACGAGAGTGGCTGTTTTCGGCGCCACCGGCGTCGTCGGCTTCTGCACCGCCGTCATCGCGGCAGGGGAAGGTGCCCGGGTCACACTTGTCGGCCATGACGGCATCGAACGGGTCAAGCAGATCGCGGCCGAGATCGAAAGCAGGTTCCACCTCACCGTCGATGCGGCTGACGGATCGAGCGACGCCCGCAAGACAAAGCTGGTCGAAGCCAACGAAATTATCCTGGCTTGCGCCAAAGCTGGCGTCCAGGTGGTCTCCAAAGCCCAATTGAAAGGCAATGACCTGCTTATTGCGGCCGACGTCAATGCCGTTCCCCCGGCCGGCATCGAAGGATTGGCCGTCAATGCCAATGGTGATCCACCCGATGCGGCAAAAGCCGTCGGCATTGGTCCGCTTGCCATCGGCAATGCCAAATATAAGGTCGAATTCGGTCTCTTCAAAAGAATGATCGAATCCGAAAAGACGATCACGCTCGGTTTTCAGGAAGCGTTTTCCCTTGCACGCGAGATTGCCAAGTAACGCCGGATCTCTTTTGATCGCGGCAATTTCAGGCCGGGGGCTGGCCGCCGCCGCGCGTCGCGCCGGCTATCGTCCGCTGGTCGCCGATTTCTTTTGCGATACGGACACCGTCGCGCTCGCAGAACGCGCGACAATGCTGCCAGGCGACCTGCAAGGAGGCATCGACGGCGAGCGCATCATCGACACGCTTCGGCGATTGGCTGGCGACGACCTGCCGGCCGCCATTGTCCTGGGCTCAGGGTTTGAGCGGATGCCTGAGACCGTGGACAAAATCGCGCGACACTTTCGGCTCGCCGGCAATGGCGGCGCCGCGATCCGCAGGATCAAGGATCCGCAGTTGCTGGCCGATGATTGTGCCGAACTCGGCATCCCGCATCCGCAACTGCGATGGGACCAGCCGCCTGACCCGGAGAACTGGGTGGTCAAGACCGCGGGCGGCGCCGGCGGCGGACACGTCAGACGAGCAGCCGGAGAAAGCCCGACCGCCGGCCGCTACTTCCAGCGCTTCGTTGCCGGTCGCAGCATCTCGGCCCTGTTCGTCGGCAATGGTCAAACCGCGCACCTCGTGGGTTTCAGCCACCAATGGACGTCTCCCGCCCCCACAGCGCCCTATCGCTACGGCGGCGCCGTACGGTTGAGACGCTTCGATCGCAGACAGGCGGCGGTCATCGGCGGCTGGCTCTCAAGTCTGACGCGGCGCGCCGGCCTGCTTGGATTGTGCAGCGCCGATCTGATCCGTGGACCAGATGGCTACACGTTCATCGAGATCAATCCGAGGCCGGGCGCCACCCTCGACATTTTCGACGATGTTGACGCGCCATTGATCGAAGCGCATCTGCGCGCCGCGACGGGTCAGGTCTTCCGCTTGCCGCGCTTCGTCGATTCGATGGCGTCGATGGTGACCTACGCCGCGACGCCAATCACTCACTTTCCGTCGATTGCCTGGCCTGAATGGACAGCGGACCAACAGTCGGCTGGCACCCGTCTGATTGCCGGCGACCCTGTCTGCACGGTCTTCGCGCGCGGTCCGAGCGCCCAATCGACCAAGCGGCTCATCAAGGGACAAGCCAGCCAATTGCAACTCCAATGGGAAGGAGACCGGACATGAAAGACGGTTCGGCATTCCTGAACGACAATGCACAGCGCATCGTTGACGGCATGATCGGCGACGCCGAACGCCTGCGTATCGTCGTTTCCAGGGGACCATTGGGCGAGCGCCTGATCGATGCCGGCGCCAAGACCGTCGGCAGCGTCGAGGCCGGGATGCGCATGGCTGAGGCTGCGATGGGCGGTCTCGGCAGCGTTTCGGTGTTCATGGATCGCGCGTCACAGCAATGGCCGTTCACCGTCGAAGCGCGATCTTCGCAGCCGGTGCTGGCCTGCCTGGGCAGCCAGTATGCGGGCTGGAACCTGTCTGGCCAGGACTATTTTGCGATGGGATCTGGGCCTGCGCGGGCCCTCGCCCGGGTCGAACCGCTGTTCGAAACACTTTCCTATCACGACATCGCATCTTCCGCGGTGCTTATCCTTGAGACGGCCGAACCGCCTCCCCGCGCGACCGTTGAGAAAGTGAGCAAGGCAACTGGACTGGCGACGGAAAAGCTCACCTTCCTCTATGCGCCGACACAAAGCCTTGCCGGCGGCGTGCAGATCGTGGCGCGCGCGCTCGAGGTTGCCCTGCACAAGATCAACGATCTCAAATTCCCGCTGGAAAACGTTGTCGACGGCATCGGAACGGCGCCGATCCCCGCCCCCCATCCGGATTTCCTGACCGCTATGGGCCGAACC
>NZ_RZRR01000026.1:0-16325 GCF_003998555.1 Mesorhizobium sp. M7A.F.Ca.CA.002.09.1.1
ACGCAGCGGTGTGAGACGGGCATTCTTGTGGATGTTCATTCGGACCCTCCGATGGATGCTGAAGCGTGGTAACTCCAGTCTCCTCGGTCCGGTCCGAATGGACAACCTCTCGAAAGCTCACACCTAGTGCCGGCAGTGGCACCGCTGTTGTCCGTCGACAGGTCCCGCGCTTGCTCGGTGCGACCAACAACCTTAAGCGCTAGGGCGTAACCTGACCCTGCAAGATCTCCTCACCGACTATAAGGTGCGCCTCACGATCTGAGACGATGGGACAGGATGGCTAAGGAGGTGCGCCGTCTTGCATGCCCCGCCAGCGAGGCGAACCCTCTCGGCTACGCGCGCCACCAGCGACGCTCCATATCGTCAGGCCTGCGTCTCATGCTCAGATGAGCCGGTATTTGGCTCTCTCATCAGCAAACCGAGAGAGCCCATGCCAAGACGGAAGCAAGCAAGACGAACGAGCGTCAGAGATATCCTGCGCCTGACCCATAAACAGGGCAGTCCGGTGGGCCAAGGTGGCAGAGCAACTGAGGTTCGGCAAGACTTCGGCTTCCACCTATCTGCGGGCGCTGGAGACGGGCTGTCGTGCAGGCCCTGCATGCGGCTTTGAGGACGATGCGATGTTGAAACACCGTCTGTTGCGCCGAATCGGCCGTCGGCCAAACGTTGGGTCGTCATCAGGTTCTCGACAGCTTCCCGGTGTCAAATCCAAACCGTGGTCGGCGATCCCCACCAGGGTGGGAAGGCAGCGCTGATATAGCCGAACGTCGATCAAGTCACGATCAACGATTGCCTCATGTCACATGCCCTGCGGGACTGAAAAACGGAGAAGAACATGTGCGATGCAAAACTGAAGACCGTGCTTTCGCTTTTTTCGCCGGTGGCCAGCAAATTAGATGCTCTCTCGTCCAACGGACCAGCGACGGATGCAAACTGCGTTAAGCTAAATACGAACGAGAACCCGTTTCCGTTGCCGAAGAGCGTAATGCAAAGTGCAATTGCTGCGATCGAACACCAGTATCTTTATCCGGAAGACGACAATCTCAGCTTAAGGGCAGCTGCCTCCGATGCTTACGGATTTTCCAAAGATCAGGTGATTGCCGGCAACGGTTCGTCGGAGCTGCTCGGACTCATCTACAGAGCTTTCCTCGCCCCAGGAGATAGAGTGGCAATGCTGTCGCCCGGATTTTCGTTCAACCGTAAACTTGCCATGTTGCAGGGTGCCGAGTTTCTCGAAATCGCATCGAGCGAAGCTCATCCCCTGCCGATAGAAAAACTGCTGTCCGGCCCCGCAAAAGACGCGAAGTTCATTCTGTTGGCTAATCCGAACAATCCGACCGGAACATTCGTGCCGGTGGCCGAAATCGAACGCCTTGTGGAGCAAGCAGATCGCTTGGTCGTCTTGGATGAGGCCTACGTTGACTTCGCACCCGACAATGCCCTGCGCCTCGTCAATAGACATCCGAATCTTTTGATCTTGAGGACTTTTTCAAAGAGCTATGCTGCCGCTGGCGTGCGAGTCGGCTTCGGTTTCGGTCACCCAGAAATCATTGGCAGGCTGCGCAACATCCAGAATGTCTTCAACATGAACGTGATCGGGCAGGCGGTCGGGAAAAGCATTCTTGCGCATCGCCACGCCTACGAAGAGAACCACAGGCACATCAAGCATGAACGACAGCGAGTGACCCTGGCGCTGTTGCAACTTGGCTTTTCCGTAACACCCTCCCACGCAAACTTTTTGCTGGCCCGTGTGCCGGCGGGACAGGAGGGCTCATGCTGGCAAGCCGCGTTGAAAGAGCAGGCGATCCTCATCGCCAGCTTTCCTGACGTAGATTTGAAGAACTGTATTCGCGTCAGCATTGGCACCACAGAGCAGATGGACAAATTCCTTGCTGCCGCCGAACGCGTCTGTATGAACTTTAAGAAGGATCGCGGTGCTCACAAGCATGAAGTCGATTCACATTAAGCATCAAGTAATGATATGTCGTGAGCTATGATGATTAGCGAATAAATATAGGTAATTTGGAGAACAATTAATTGAAGAAAATTTCCGCTTCGGGCCTGACCTTCGGCATCTTCGATCATCTGGACGAAAACGGCGATGACATCGCACAACAATATGCAGATCGGCTGAGCCTAGCAGAAGCGTGCGATGGCTATGGCTTTTATGCGTATCATCTCGCCGAGCACCACTGTACGCCGCATGGCAGAGGTCCATCACCGAATTTGTTCTTAGCGAGCGTCGCCCAGCGAACCCGCAGTCTTCGTGTTGGTCCCATGGTAATGCTACTTGCGCTCTATCATCCGCTGCGTGCCTTCGAGGAGATCTGCATGCTTGATCAGTTGAGCGGCGGCAGGCTTGAACTCGGCATAGGGCGCGGCTCTGCTCCCACTGAATTGGGATACTTCGGGGTTGCTGTAGAAGCAGCACCAGAACAGTATGCGGAGGCCAGTGAGATTCTCATCAATGCGATGAAAGGCGGGACGCTTTCTTATCAGGGCCGCCACTTTGAGTTGAAAGATGTTCCGCTGACGTTGAGACCTCACCAATATCCCCGTCCGCCGACATGGATCGCCACCAATCGACCCGAGCCGGCTAGCTGGGCCGCTGCGAATGGGGCAAACATCGCCTGCGTCGGACCTTCCACTTCTGTTCGCAGCGTTACCGACGCGTTCCGCGCCGCCCGAATTCACGATGCTGACATTGGCCAGCAAGCGCCATTTCTTGGATTGCTCCGAATGGTGGTGATAGGGCGTTCTGAAACAGATGCGTATTTGCTCGCAGCACCTGCCTATGAACGATGGCTCAATAGCTTCAAATTTCTATACGAACTAAATGCCATTTCCACTCCACCAAACTTGCCTTTGAACTTCGATGCAGCAATTGAAAGTGAATTGTGCGTCGTGGGAACGGCAGATTCTGTCCGAAAAGCTCTCCTTGATCAGCTGGAAGAGGCAGGTGCTAATTATCTTCTGTGTCAACTGGCATTTGGGGATTTGCCGCTGGATGCCTCACTATACACCGCATCGGCCATTGGATCCGAAATCATGGCTCGAGTTGCCGCATCGTGAATCCGTCGTGTGATTGGAGGAGCAGCGGCAGCGCTGCTCCTCATTGCGAAACGGTTGTGGGGGCCGGACTCCTGTGTCAGGTGTAAACCATTGGAGCACGTCCTATCTGATCCAGGTCATATCCTGCGGCTTTGAAGTAGTTGGCACATTCGGCTGGGGTGAAGAGGTCGACGACCGCGCCGAGGCGTCCTGACCTTGCCCCTCTGATCTAATCCGGTTTGAAGTTCGTTCTGGCCCATCCAGAGGACCAGGACATGAAACGCAGCCGCTTCTCTGAAGAGCAGATCATCGGAATTTTGAAGAAACACGAGGCCGGGGTATCGGTTGGCGATCTGTGCCGCAAGCACGGGGTCAGCGACGCCTCGATCTACAATTGGAAGGCCCGCTTCGGCGGGATGGATGTCACCGAGGCTCGGCGACCTGAAGGCGCTGGAGGACGAGAACACGCGCCTGAAGCGGCTTTTGGCCGACGCCATGCTCGACAATGCCGCGTTGAAGGACCTTGTGGGAAAGAAATGGTGACGCCCGCCGCCAAGCGGAAAGCTGTCGCTCGCCTGAAGGAAGGCTTCGGGATGAGCGAACGGCGGGCGTGTAAAGCCATCGGCTGTTGCCGCATGACGGTTCGCTACCAGACCAGCAGGCCGGACGACCGCGAGGTTCGCGAGCGGATGAAGGCCGATCGCGCAGGAGCGTCGCCGGTTCGGCTACCGGCGTCTTCTCGTGATGCTGAGGCGGGAGGGCCTGGTCGTGAACCACAAGAAGCTGTTCCGGCTCTATCGGGAGGAGAAGCTCGCCGTCGCCGCCGTGGCGGCCGCAAGCGGGCGATCGGGACCAGGGCGCCGATGCTGGTGCCGCTGAGGCCCGACGAGCGCTGGTCGCTCGACTTCGTATCGGACCAGCTCACCGACGGGCGCCGCTTCCGCATCCTGGCCGTCGTCGACGACTGCACGAGAGAGTGCCTCGCACTCATCGTTGATACGTCTCTCTCGGGCATGCGGGTTGCCCGCGAATTGGACGGCTCATCACCGAGCGGGGCCGGCCCAGGATGATCGTCAGCGACAATGGCAGCGAGTTCACCTCGAACGCCATCCTCTCCTGGGCGGATCAGAACCGCGTCGAATGGCATTACATTGCGCCCGGCAAGCCGATGCAGAATGGCTTCATCGAGAGCTTCAACGGCCGACTGCGCGATGAACTGCTCAACGAGACGCTGTTCACCTCGCTGGCTCAGGCGCGCGTAGCCATCGCCCTGTGGCACGCCGACTACAACACCGCGCGGCCGCACTCCCCCCTGGCAGACCCCGGCCAAGTTCGCCAGCACCTTCAATCCGCGACGGTCGCTCGCGCTGCGCTATGCCAAAGGCTCCGCGCCAGCGCCCGTCGCTTCACCCGCCCAGCAGGGCACAACCCACGCCGGAAACGAACTCAAAACTGCTGGGGCAACGTCAGTCCCATAGAGCCTTGATGGTTATCTCGGCCTTTGCTCGCAGCAGCGCCTTAGGTTGGGCGAAGGCGTTCTCAATCGGATTGAAGTCGGGACTGTAGGGCGGCAGTTAGAGCAGGCTCGCCTGCGGCCTCAATCGCGCCGCGCAGGGTTCTCCAGGCGGATGTCGCCAATGTCAAATTTGCTGGCATCCATGTCGCCCTCGCCAACCGCACAAGCGAAGGCCAGAAAGCCAACATGTGTTCTGCGGCTTAATTAAGAGTCAGCCGATGTCGGCCGAACATCACCTTGTCTCGAAGTCGACGATCGGACAGCAGGTTGCGAAAGTTGGCGCGATGCGAAACAAACTGCTGAAGCGCTCAACTTTTATTGATCACGCGTGTTGGACGCGACGCACTCCCGTTCCAATCGGGCTGAGCGCAAATTCTCCCGGTTCACAAAACTGAGTCGCTGGAGTAGTGGGGGCGCAGAGAAATCTCCGGTCGCAGCCTTACCCGGTCAAAACAAGGATACCAATGATGAAGACTCTCGCCGTCTGCTCTGGCGGATTGGACTCCGTTTCCCTTGCTCACATGGTGGCAGCGGAGCACGAACTCACCGGCCTTCTATCTTTCGACTATGGCCAACGGCACAGGAAGGAATTGGGCTTCGCCGCTCTTTGCGCGCAGCGACTGAAGGTCCCGCACCAGATCATCGACATCGGCGAAATTGGCCGTGGCCTTTCCGGCTCAGCGCTGACTAGCAGTATCGACGTGCCGGACGGCCACTACGCCGAAGACACGATGAAGATTACGGTGGTGCCGAACCGCAATGCCATCATGTTGGCAATCGCCTTCGGTCTCGCCGCCGCCCACAGCGCCGAAGCGGTGGCGGCGGCCGTGCATGGTGGGGACCATTTCATCTATCCCGATTGCCGTCCGGCCTTCATTGAAGCTTTCCAGACAATGCAAGACCGCGCGCTCGACGGCTATGCGCAGATACGCCTCTATGCACCGTATGTGAATCTCGGAAAAGCTGACATTGTTGCGGATGGCGCAAGATACGGCACCCCGTTTGCTGAGACCTGGTCCTGTTACAAGGGCGGCGTGCGTCACTGCGGACGATGCGGGACCTGCGTCGAGCGGCGCGAAGCGTTCCATCTCGCCGGGCACGCTGATCCCACCGACTACGAGGACGCCGATTTCTGGCTTGAGGCGCTGCGCAGGAGGCGCGCGTAATGTTCCACATCAGCAAGGAATTCCACTTCTCGGCCTCGCATCAGCTCACCTCCTTGCCTCCCAACCATCAATGCGCGCGCCTGCACGGGCATAACTATGTCGTCGTAGTGGAGCTGTCGGCCAAGGAACTGGACGCCCACGGCTTCGTGCGCGACTATCACGATCTGGCGCCGCTCAAACGCTACATTGACGAGAGCTTCGACCATCGGCACCTCAACGACGTGCTGGGACATGAGAAGGTCACGGCGGAATGCCTGGCCAGACATTTCTATGAATGGTGCAAGGCACGTCTGCCGCAGACCGCGGCCGTGCGCGTTAGCGAAACACCGAAAACTTGGGCGGAATACCGTCCGTGACCGACATGCATCCCGCAATCCGTGTGAGCGAGATATTCGGGCCGACTATCCAGGGCGAGGGCGTGCTCATCGGCTTGCCGACGGTGTTCATCAGAACCGGCGGATGTGATTATCGCTGTTCATGGTGCGACAGCCTTCACGCGGTGGACAATCAGTATCGCCATGAATGGCTACCGATGCCGATCGATGCCGTGTGGCAAACCGTCCATGCGCTTTCCGGCGGCAGGCCGGTTATGGTCTCCTTGTCAGGCGGCAACCCGGCCATTCAGCCGTTCGGTCCCCTCATAGAACGAGGCCATCGCGAGGGCTATCGTTTTGCACTGGAAACGCAGGGTTCCGTGGTGAGGGAGTGGTTTGCGGATCTTGACGTGCTGACCCTTAGCCCAAAGCCGCCGTCCAGCGAGATGACGACCCGTTGGGCTGCGTTTGATGCATGCCTCGAAGCGGCGCAAGAGAAGCCGCAAATCGTGCTCAAGCTCGTCGTTTTCGACGAGAGTGACTATGCCTACGCCAAAGAAGTCGCGGCGAGATATCCGCACCTTCCGATCTATCTGCAACCCGGCAATCACACGCCGCCGCTCCCTGGCAGTGAAGACGCCTCTGTCGACTTGGACGGAATAATGATGCGAATGGAATGGCTTGTCGAAAGGGTGACTAGCGACAGGTGGTTCGAAGCCCGCGTGTTGCCGCAGCTGCACGTTCTGCTTTGGGGTAACAAGAGGGCGGTCTAGTCTGTGGCTTGCGTCGCACCGGAAGGCCGGGCTCCAACGGCTTGGCAGGCTCTCTTCGCGTGCCGAGTACAGCCGAGCTTTGTTCGCGTCAGCGGTCTCGCGATTGTGCGGCTGGAAACCGCCCGGACACCCCGCTGCCGGCGTGTGTCACCTTGACTCCGATGAGCTGTCGTCACGCAAAGTTGAAATCCGCAAGAACTGGCCTTCTCGCCCCACCTGCTCCGTCGCAAGCACGTCATCCCCTCATCCTTGTCCAGCTCTTATCGATGTATCTCATTGTCCGGCCTGACGCACGACTGTCAGCATGGGAATGCATCCATTGCGCAAATGCCTTCCATAAAGAAGATCGATTTCCTCATTGGCCCAACGTGAAATATAGCAACGTTTTCGTGGCGTGGGTCGGCTGCGTCGGGAGTAGCGATGAAAACGTATTGGGGTCGCCTGCGTCTCCTTGGGCAGCGAGTGTAAAGTATAGCGATGCGGCCTCCGGCGCGAACGGCAGCCGCGCAGTGATCACCTTCGCCTGTGCCTTTGCGGCGGGGGTCAAGCGCTGGTCTGCTAAAATTTTTTATCGTTTAGCTGGTTGAAACTGCCCCCGTTGCGGGCTGCAGAAGCCGGCCAGCCGAGAAACGGCAGCCGCACTTATGAAAGCACGCCAAGGCGTGCGGGCATCTATCAGTTGCAAAGGACAATACTGGCCGCGCCGATTGGCCATCACGCGTCCATTAGGGCAGCCACCAACATCAGTTCGCAAGAGGAGCAAAAGTAATATGTATCGTCGTCACCTGATCAAAGGGTTGGTTGCGCTCGGCGCATGCCGGATTTGCGTTCAAGCCGCCCAAGCGACCAGTGCCCATTGGGGGTACACCGGTCCGGTCGGACCGGAGCACTGGGCTGATCTGGATAAGGAAAATTTCGTATGCTCTGCCGGCACGCAGCAATCGCCGATCAATATCAACAGCGCGGTCAAGGCGGATATCCCGCATATCGCCATCGGCTGGCACAAGGGCGGCGGCAATATGGTGAACAACGGCCACACCATTCAAATCAATATGCCACAAGGCAGCACGCTGACCCGCGGCGATCGTGTCTACGAACTGGTACAGTTCCATTTCCATGCGCCAAGCGAACATCACGTGGCGGGCAAGAGCTTCCCGATGGAGGTGCATTTCGTTCACAAGGACACGCAAAGTGGTACTCTGGGCGTGCTGGGCGTCTTTTTAACGCCCGGCGCGACAAATGCCAGCTTTGCTGCCCTTGCTGCGGCCTTTCCCGAACTGCCGAATGGGGAGGTGACGATCGACGAGGTGAATCCCAACTGGCTTCTGCCAGCCTCGCTTGGCTATTGGACTTATGAGGGCTCACTGACGACGCCGCCGTGCACCGAAAACGTCGAGTGGATGGTGGCGATGGAACCGGTTGACGTTGATCCGGCAGACATCCAGCGATTTGCCTCACTCTACCCGTCGAACGCGCGCCCTATTCATTCACCCAATCGACGCTTCATCCTGCGCCAGAGTTGAGCGCCGCCCCAGCGGTTCCGCACGGTCCAACATTCTTGGCACAAGTTGGCGCGAAGCCTCCTCTTCCGGTCTGGCGGTCTGACGGCGCTCCCCAAGCTGGCTAGTCTAAATGATAGGGATTCGGTGCCGACACCACTCGTCCCAAATACGTCGCGGCGAGGTTTGTCTGCAACCCGGCAATCACACGCCGCCCCGCCGTGGTAATGAAGACGTCTCTGTCGAGTCCGACGGAATATGATGCGCATGGAACCGCTGGTAGAAAAGGTGACCAGCGACAGGTGGTTCGAAGCCCGCGTCTTGCCGCAGCTGCACGTTCTACTCTGGGGTAACAAGAGGGTAGTGTATACCTTCTCCTAGCTTCGCCGCCAACTACTCGGTTTTCCGAATTGCTCTCTATATTCTTGAAGACGATGCGTTCGTTAAAGACATGTGCTGCGCACCTGGTGTAAAAGCTGCTCTCATCATGCAGAGGTCAAGCCAGTCGGGCTCATCCGAGGCTATGGCCGTGAGCACTGTTCAGTTCGGCAGAGAGGGCGCTTTTGTACACACTTTGCGATCGTGGCGGCCCCGTGGGCAGATCTGCAAGCTGCCGCGACACTAACCTCTCGAAGCCCGCCCGCCCGCCTTTCGTGCAGCTTCCTCTGAACAAAACCACCGCTCGCCCTTCAATAGGTTGATGCGTGTCTCCCAGTAAGATTCCTGTCCAAGAACGTGATAATCTTCTTGCCAGTGTTGTAGCTGATGTTGCCCTTGATGCCGCAGCCTACCGCGGCGGGACCAAACTCAATGGCAAGCAGGCCGGCTAGGATCGTGCAGCCAGTCGCGAGCCTCGCCCACAACGGGGTCTCACGCGCATGAGGGCGCCGACCATGGGTTCGGCGGTTCATACGCGTATAACACGTATCTTTCTGAAAAAATCAATGCTCTCGGCTAAGCTACTGAATTATTTGGCTTCCATATAGCGCGTCGGCGGAACCAACTTGTAGACGGGCTATGAAAGGTTAAGCGCGGATGTCTATCGGCCGCCGGCGTTCCCGCTCTGTAAGCCTGCCTGAACTACCCGCGCCGCGGTCAAGCCCCAGGCTCCTGCTCATCCAGCGACCGCCCGATCAATGGCAGGCTGGAAAGACAAGAGCCGATGTCTTCCGATGGTCTCGCCATCAGCTTTGGGCTAACTTCCCCATTCTCCCGCTTCGAGCTCGACACACGGCGGTTTGGATGGCGCACGACAATCTGTGTCGGCTTTGTCGTGTCCGTGACAGACGCCTGAAAGGCCCGTTCGCGCGTTTTGCCGCCGTCTAAGCGGCTGGAATTTAATGACAAAGTTTCTTCTGGGATCGGCCGATCACGCTGGTACGCTTTTTGCGATGCTTGGTGTGAGGCGGCACGAGCTGCCTATCGGCACTTGTGTCGCGGGCAGTCGCGATAATTAGAACGAAGGAAGGAAAGCTATTATGTCAGGTCTGCGTCAGATCGCCTTTTACGGAAAAGGCGGCATCGGCAAGTCCACCACGTCCCAAAATACGCTCGCTGCCCTTGTCGACCTCGGGCAGAGAATCCTCATCGTAGGATGCGACCCCAAAGCCGATTCCACACGCTTGATCCTGAATTCGAAAGCTCAGGATACCGTCCTGGATCTCGCCGCACAGGAAGGCTCGGTGGAAGACCTCGAACTCCAGGACGTGCTCAAGGTGGGCTACAGAGGCATCAAGTGCGTGGAGTCCGGCGGCCCCGAGCCGGGTGTCGGTTGCGCCGGCCGCGGCGTCATCACCTCGATCAATTTCCTCGAGGAGAATGGCGCTTATGACGATGTCGATTATGTCTCCTATGACGTCCTCGGCGACGTGGTATGCGGCGGCTTCGCCATGCCGATCCGCGAAGGCAAGGCCCAGGAGATCTATATCGTCATGTCCGGCGAGATGATGGCGCTCTATGCCGCCAACAACATCGCCAAGGGCATCCTCAAATATGCCCATTCGGGCGGTGTGCGGCTGGGCGGGCTGATCTGCAATGAACGTCAAACCGACCGCGAACTCGATCTGGCCGAAGCACTGGCTGGCCGATTGAATTCCAAGCTCATCCACTTCGTGCCCCGCGACAACATCGTCCAACATGCCGAACTCAGGAAGATGTCGGTGATCCAGTACGCGCCGGACTCAAAGCAGGCAGGGGAATACCGCGCTCTGGCCGAGAAGATCCACGCCAATTCGGGCCAGGGTACGATCCCGACGCCGATCACCATGGAGGAGCTGGAGGAGATGCTGCTCGACTTCGGCATCATGAAGACCGACGAGCAGATGCTTGCCGAGCTTCACTCCAAGGAAGCGGCGAAGGCGGCGGCCCAGTAGTGACATTAGCGCTGCCATGAATCGGCGCGCCTTGCAGAGAACGGCGCCTATTCTTTGAGGCGTCACCCAACCTTGAAAGGGGGACTCATGAGCCGGGAATACGAGAATGACGGTGCTCTTCATGCGAAGCTTATCGAAGAGGTGCTGTCGCATTATCCCGACAAGGCGGCGAAGCGCCGCAAGAAGCACCTCAACGTCGCAAAGAGCGGCAACGAGGCTGGCGGGGAAAGCGAGGTCCTTTCCGAATGCGACGTCAAATCGAACATCAAGTCCATTCCCGGGGTGATGACGATTCGCGGCTGTGCATATGCTGGTTCGAAAGGCGTGGTGTGGGGGCCAGTCAAGGATATGGTCCATATCTCGCACGGCCCGGTCGGCTGCGGCCAATATTCTTGGTCGCAGCGCCGCAACTACTACGTCGGTACAACGGGCGTCGACACGTTCGGGACAATGCAGTTCACCTCCGATTTCCAGGAGAAGGACATCGTCTTCGGCGGCGACAAGAAGCTGGAACAGATCATTGACGAGATTGAAGTCTTGTTTCCGCTCAACAACGGCATCACCGTGCAGTCCGAATGCCCTATCGGCCTGATTGGCGATGACACCGAGGCCGTTTCTCGCAAAAAGACCAAGGAGTATGACAAGACGATCGTGCCGGTACGCTGCGAGGGCTTCCGCGGCGTCTCGCAGTCGCTTGGCCACCACATCGCCAATGATGCAATCCGGGATTGGGTCTTCGACAAAAAGGATGTCAAGTTCGAGGCCGGCCCCTACGACGTCAACGTCATCGGCGACTACAATATCGGCGGCGATGCCTGGGCCTCGCGCATACTGCTTGAGGAGATAGGGCTGCGCGTGGTTGGCAACTGGTCGGGTGACGCCACACTCGCAGAGATCGAGCGCGCCCCGAAGGCTAAGCTCAATCTTATCCACTGCTACCGGTCGATGAATTACATCTGTCGGCATATGGAGGAAAAGTATGGCGTCGCCTGGATGGAGTACAATTTCTTCGGTCCCTCCCAGATCGAAGCCTCTCTGCGCAACATAGCCAAGCATTTTGGGCCGGAAATCGAGGAGAAGACCGAAAAGGTCATTGCCAAGTACAGGCCGCTTGTTGATGCGGTCATCGCCAAGTACCTGTCGCGCCTGGAAGGAAATACCGTGATGCTCTATGTCGGCGGCCTGCGCCCCCGCCACGTCGTCACGGCCTACGAGGACCTCGGCATGGTCATCGTGGGCACCGGCTATGAATTCGCCCACAGCGACGACTATCAGCGCACCGGCCACTACGTGAAGAACGGCACGCTGATCTACGATGACGTGACCGGCTATGAGTTGGAGAAATTCATCGAAGGGATTCGCCCAAATCTGGTCGGCTCGGGAATCAAAGAAAAATACCCGGTGCAGAAGATGGGCATACCGTTCCGCCAGATGCATTCCTGGGATTATTCAGGCCCGTATCACGGCTACGACGGCTTTGCCATTTTCGCACGTGATGTGGATCTCGCCATTAACAACCCGGTCTGGGACCTATTCCACGCGCCTTGGAAAAGAAGCCGGGGCGATGAGCGGGCGATGGCTGCCGAATAAACATTTGCTTCAGCCCCAGTCTCCCACTGAGACGGTGAACTCCCGCGGCCTCTGATCCGCCGGAGCCTGGAACGTCTTGACGTCCTGAGCTGCCGTCCCGCGCAGCCAGATGCAAAAGAGGTAATCATCATGCCGCAGTCGGCTGAAAAAATTCTCGATCACGCTCCCCTGTTCCGCGAGCCGGAATACAGAAAGATGCTCGCTGAGAAGAAGCTAAACTTCGAATGTCCGCACCCCGATGAAATCGTTTCCGATCAGCGCGATTTCACCCAGACGTGGGAATACCGCGAAAAGAACCTCGCCCGCAAAGCGCTTGTCGTGAACCCGGCCAAGGCCTGCCAGCCGCTGGGTGCGGTATTCGCTGCCGCCGGCTTCGAGCGAACCATGTCCTTCGTCCACGGCAGCCAAGGTTGCGTCGCCTATTACCGCTCGCACCTGTCGCGCCATTTCAAGGAGCCTGCCGCGGCGGTCTCCTCCTCAATGACCGAGGATGCGGCGGTGTTTGGCGGCCTGAAGAACATGGTCGACGGGCTCGCCAACACCTACCAGCTCTACGACCCCAAGATGATTGCCGTGTCGACGACCTGTATGGCAGAGGTCATTGGCGACGACCTGCACAGCTTCATCCAGAACGCCAAGGACGAAGATTCAGTCCCGCGCGACTTCGACGTGCCCTTTGCCCACACCCCGGCCTTCGTTGGCAGTCATGTCGACGGCTATGACAACATGGTCAAAGGCATTTTGGAGCACTTCTGGAAAGGTCAGGAGCGTACGCAAATCGAAGGAACCATCAACATCATTCCGGGCTTCGACGGCTTCTGCGTCGGCAACAACCGGGAGCTCAAGCGCCTGCTCGATGTAATGGGCGTGTCCTATACATTGATCCAGGATGCCTCTGACCAGTTCGATACGCCTTCGGACGGTGAATACCGCATGTATGACGGGGGCACGAAGATCAACGAGGTGAAGAAGGCCCTCAACGCCGAGGCAACGCTTTCGCTGCAGCATCACAACACCCGAAAGACACTGGGCTATTGCGAGGAGGTCGGGCAGGCGACGGCCTCGTTCCACTATCCGCTCGGCGTTCAGGCGACGGACGAATTCCTGATGGAGGTCGCGGCGATTTCCGGCAAGGAGATTCCCGAGGCAATTCGCCTCGAGCGCGGCCGACTGGTAGACGCCATGGCGGACAGCCAATCCTGGCTGCATGGTAAGAAATACGCCATCTACGGTGATCCCGACTTCGTTCACGCAATGGCCCGCTTTGTCATGGAGACCGGCGGCGAGCCAACCCATTGCCTCGCCACCAATGGCACCTCGGCATGGGAAGCCGATTTGAAGAAGCTGCTAGCATCCTCGCCTTTCGGCAAGGCTGCCCAGGTTTGGGCGGGCAAGGACCTGTGGGCGCTGCGCTCGCTGCTCTTTACCGAGCCGGTGGACCTTTTGATCGGCAATTCCTACGGCAAGTACCTGGAGCGCGACACCGGAACGCCGCTGATCCGGCTGATGTTTCCGATCTTCGATCGGCACCATCATCACCGCTTTGCGCTCTTTGGCTACCAGGGCGCGTTGCGCGTGCTGACGACGATCCTCGACAAGATCTTCGACAAACTCGATCGCGAGACGAGCGAGACGGGTGTGACGGATTATTCCTATGACCTCACGCGCTAAGAGCCGTGGCCGGCTTTTCGCCGAGGCCATTCCTTGCCCAATGGACTGGGGAGGCTGAGCGATGTCCTCCCTCAGCGCCAAAATCAAGGACGCCTTCGATGAGCCCGCCTGCGATAAGAACCGTGGCAAAGATGCCAAGGCGCGCAAGGAGGGCTGCTCGAAGTCGCTGACACCAGGGGCGGCAGCCGGCGGCTGCGCCTTTGACGGAGCCAAGATCGTCCTGCAGCCGATCACCGACGTTGCGCATCTGGTCCATGCGCCGCTCGCCTGCGAGGGCAATTCTTGGGACAACCGTGGTGCGGTTTCGTCAGGGCCGACCTTGTGGCGGACAAGCTTCACGACCGACCTCACCGAACTCGACCTGGTGATGGGGCAGGGCGAGCGGAAACTCTTCAAGGCGATCCGCGAGATCAAGCACACATACGCGCCGCCG
The DNA here is from genome assembly GCF_003998555.1 of Mesorhizobium sp. M7A.F.Ca.CA.002.09.1.1. Taxonomy (NCBI): domain Bacteria; kingdom Pseudomonadati; phylum Pseudomonadota; class Alphaproteobacteria; order Hyphomicrobiales; family Phyllobacteriaceae; genus Mesorhizobium; species Mesorhizobium sp. M7A.F.Ca.CA.002.09.1.1. The sequence continues at coordinate 14,386 of NZ_RZRR01000026.1, forward strand.
GCGATCTTCGTCTACTCAACTTGCGTAACGGCGCTGATCGGTGACGACATCGAGGCCGTGTGCAAACGCGCCACGGAAAAGTTCGGTTTGGCCGTGGTGCCGATCAATGCGCCTGGCCTGGCAGGCTCCAAGAACCTCGGCAACAAGCTCGCCGCCGAGGCGTTGCTCGATCATGTCATCGGCACGGTCGAACCCGACGACCCCGGGCCCTACGACATCAACATCCTTGGCGAATTCAACCTCTCGGGCGAATTCTGGCTTGTAAAGCCGCTCCTCGATCGGCTCGGCATCCGGGTGCGCGCCTGCATTCCCGGCGATGCGCGTTACCGCGACATTGCTTCCGCGCACCGCGCCCGGGCGGCAATGATCGTGTGCTCGACCGCGCTGATCAGTCTTGCCCGCAAGATGGAGGAGCGCTGGGACATCCCGTTCTTCGAGGGCTCCTTCTATGGCATCTCCGACACATCGCAAGCTCTTCGCAACCTTGTCAGGCTGCTGGTGAGGAAGGGCGCCGATCCGGAGATCCTCGAGCGCACGGAGACGCTGATCGCGCAGCAGGAGGCGATCGCGTGGAAGAAACTCGAATCCTACCGGCAAAGGCTCCAAGGCAAGCGCGTGCTGCTCAACACAGGCGGTGTGAAGTCCTGGTCGGTTGTCCGTGCGCTGATGGAGATCGGAATCGAGATCGTCGGCACCTCGGTCAAGAAATCTACGGTGCAGGACAAGGAGCGCATCAAACAAGTTCTCAAGCACGACAAGCATATGTTCGAATACATGGCTGCGCGCGAGCTGTACGCCATGCTCTCTGAACACAGGGCCGATATCATGCTGTCGGGCGGTCGCACGCAATTCATTGCGCTCAAGGCCAAGACGCCCTGGCTCGATATCAACCAGGAGCGCCAGCACCCTTATGCCGGCTATGCCGGCATGGTGGAACTCGTACGCCAGATCGACCTCGCCATTCACAATCCGGTCTGGTCTCAGGTGCGCCAGCCGGCCCCGTGGGATTGCCAGCCTGATCTAAAAGACGAACTGCCATGCACGAAGAAGGAGTCCGGGCACCTGTTCGATGAATTCGCCGGCGCGACGGCACACGAGTTCAGCGAGTGTTGAGGCGACCGATGGCCCGCATCCTTCCCCAGACCAAATCCGCGGCGGTGAACCCGCTGAAGTCGTCGCAGCCGCTGGGTGCCGCCTTTGCCTTTCTTGGGGTCGACGGCGCGATGCCGCTGTTCCACGGCAGCCAGGGATGCACAAGCTTCGCGCTCGTGCTCTTCGTACGGCACTTCAAAGAAACGATTCCATTGCAGACAACAGCGATGGATGAGGTGGCGACCATCCTCGGCGCTGCCGACCATCTTGAAGAAGCCATCCTCAACCTCAAGAACCGCACGAAGCCAAAGCTGATCGGGGTGTGCACGACCGCGCTGGTGGAGACGCGTGGCGAAGATTGCGCGAGTGATATTGCGAACATCAAGCTGAAGCACACGCAAGAGCTTGCGGGTACGGAGGTCGTGCTGGCCAACACGCCGGATTTTGACGGCGCGATCGAAGAGGGCTGGGCCAAGGCAGTCACCGCAATGATCAAAGGGATTACAGGCTCGGGCGAACGTGCGCGGCAGCCGAAGAAGATCGCGATCCTGCCCGGATGCAACCTCACTGTCGCCGACATCGAGCATATGCGTGACATGGTTGAAAGCTTTGGGCTCAAGCCGGTTATTCTGCCCGACATTTCAGGCTCGCTCGACGGTACGGTTCCTGACCGCTGGGTAGCGACCACATACGGCGGCACCAGCGTCGAAGACATTCGCGAGTTGGGCACGGCCATGCAATGCATCGCCATCGGTGAGCACATGCGCCGCCCGGCGAAAGCGCTGCACGGGTTGACCGGCGTGCCTTACGTGTTGTTCCAGTCACTGACTGGGCTGCAGGACACGGAC
>NZ_RZRR01000270.1:0-6132 GCF_003998555.1 Mesorhizobium sp. M7A.F.Ca.CA.002.09.1.1
GATCAAGCGTATCCATGAATACAAGCGCCAGCTTCTGAATATCCTCGAGGCGATTGCCCTCTACGACCAGATCCGCTCGCATCCCGAGCGCGACTGGATGCCGCGCGTGAAATTCTTCGGCGGCAAGGCGGCGCCCAGCTACCACAATGCCAAGCTGATCATCAAACTCGCCAACGATGTCGCCAAGGTCATCAACCGCGATCCGGCCGTGCGCGGTCTGCTGAAGGTGGTGTTCGTGCCGAACTACAATGTCAGCCTTGCCGAGATCATGATGCCGGCCGCCGATCTGTCCGAACAGATCTCGACCGCCGGCATGGAAGCGTCGGGCACCGGCAACATGAAGTTCGCGCTGAACGGTGCGCTGACCATCGGCACGCTCGACGGTGCCAATGTCGAGATCAAGGAATGCGTCGGCGACGACAACATCTTCATCTTCGGCCTGACCACCGCCGAGGTCGCCGAGCGGCGCAACAACGGCTACGATCCGCGCGCCGTCATCGAAGGCTCGCCTGAGCTGGCGCAAGCGGTTGCGGCTGTTTCGTCAGGCGTCTTCTCGCCGGACGATCCGGAGCGTTACCGCGATCTCATCAACGGTCTCTACAACAGCGACTGGTTCATGGTTGCCGCCGATTTCGATGCCTATGCCGCCGCCCAGCGTGAGGTCGATGCGGTCTGGCGCAACAGTCCCGACTGGTACGCCCGGGCAATCCGCAACGTTGCGCGTGTCGGCTGGTTCTCCTCCGATCGCACGATCCGCCAATATGCGAAAGAAATCTGGAACGTGCCTGTCTGATGTGATTGCATGAGGCCGCAAACAATGTGGTCCCGGTGATGTGAATTTGAATGTTGGATTTACATCACTAGAAACAAACACTTGGTGCCCGGGGAGGGACACTGCCTGATGAAGAAGCCGCGCGCGACCGCTGCGACAAGCGGGCCGGATGGACTGGCGCCAGCCGGCGATGTTGCGGCGATTGTTGCCGGCACGCACGGAGATCCCTTCGCCGTCCTTGGTGTCCATGAGGTCGGCAAGAGCCTGTATGCCCGGTGCTTTGTTCCGAATGCCGAATTCGTCACCGCCTACACGCTGACCGGCACCATCGCGGGTGAACTGTCCAGGCGCAACGATGGCGGCTTTTTCGAAGGCAAGCTCTCGATCAAGAAGCGGCAACCCCTGCGCTATCATGCCAGGAACGCCGGCGGCGACTGGTGGCTGACCGATCCCTATTCGTTCGGTCCGGTGCTGGGCCCGATGGACGATTACTACATCGCCCAAGGCTCGCATCTCAGGCTGTTCGATAAGCTCGGCGCCCATGTCATTGATCACGAAGGCGCCACCGGAGTGCATTTCGCCGTCTGGGCTCCCAATGCGCGGCGCGTCTCGGTGGTCGGCGACTTCAACGAGTGGGACGGCCGCCGGCACACCATGCGAGACCGCCGCGACACCGGCATCTGGGAACTGTTCATACCCGACATCGGTGCCGGACGACCCTACAAATACGAGATCATCGGCCCCGATGGTGTGAGGCTGCCGCTGAAGGCCGACCCGTTCGCCTTCAAATCCGAACTGCGTCCGGCTACTGCTTCGGTCGTGGCGGTGCCGCCGGCGCACGAGTGGGGCGACGAGGCGCATCGCAATTTCTGGCGCAATGCCGATCACCGGCGAGAAGCCATCTCGATCTACGAGGTCCATGCCGGCTCCTGGCAGCTTCGCGACGACGGAACGTTCCTGTCATGGGACGAGTTGGCCGACCGGCTGATCCCCTATGTGGTTGAGACCGGTTTCACCCACATCGAATTCATGCCGATCTCTGAACATCCCTACGACCCGTCCTGGGGCTACCAGACGACCGGCCTTTACGCGCCATCGGCCCGCTTTGGCGACCCGGACGGCTTTGCCCGTTTCGTCGATGGCGCCCACCGCGCCGGCGTCGGCGTCATCCTCGACTGGGTGCCGGCACATTTCCCGGTCGACGCGCATGGCCTGGCCAATTTCGATGGCACCGCGCTCTATGAACATGCCGATCCGCGCAAGGGTTTTCATCCCGACTGGAACACCGCGATCTACAATTTCGGCCGCCGCGAGGTGGTGTCGTTCCTGGTCAACAATGCGCTGTTCTGGGCCGAGAAATACCATGTCGACGGTTTGCGCGTCGACGCGGTCGCCTCGATGCTCTACCTCGACTATTCACGCAAGGCCGGCGAATGGATCCCCAACGAGAAGGGCGGCCGCGAGAATCTCGAGGCGGTCAGCTTCCTGCAGAAGATGAACAAGGAGGTCTACGGCCATCATCCGGGCGTCATGACCATAGCCGAGGAATCGACCTCATGGCCGAAGGTCTCGGCACCGGTGCATGAAGGCGGCCTCGGCTTCGGCTTCAAGTGGAATATGGGCTTCATGCACGACACGCTGGAGTATTTCTCCAAGGAGCCGATCTTCCGAAAGCACCACCACAACGACCTCACCTTCGGCCTGACCTACGCCTTCTCGGAGAATTTCGTGCTGCCGCTCTCGCATGACGAGGTTGTGCACGGCAAAGGCACGTTGCTTGGCAAGATGGCCGGCGACGACTGGCAGAAGTTTGCGACGCTACGCGCCTACTACGCTTTCATGTGGGGCTATCCCGGCAAGAAGCTGCTTTTCATGGGGCAGGAGTTCGCGCAGCGCCGCGAATGGAGCGAGGCGCGCGCGCTCGACTGGAACCTGCTTGAATTCCGGCCGCATCGCGGCGTTTGGCAGACGGTGCGCGATCTCAACTATCTCTACCGTTCGCGCCCGGCGCTGCATGGCCGCGACTGCGAACCGGAAGGGTTTTCCTGGCTGATCGTCGACGACAGCCAGAATTCGGTTTTTGCCTGGCTGCGCAGCGCGCCGGGCGGCAGCCCGGTGGCCGTCATTTCCAATTTCACGCCGGTGCCGCGCGATAATTATCGCGTGCCGTTGCCGACATCAGGCAAATGGCGCGAGATCATCAACACCGACGCTTCTGAATATGGCGGTTCCGGCAAGGGCAATGGCGGCATGGTCGAGGCACGGGCGGAGGAAGGAAGCATCGCCGCGACGATGCTCTTGCCGCCGCTGTCCACGATCATGCTCGAGCTCGTCGCCGACTGAACCCATCGACACTGAGTAACATGTCGAGATCGAGTAACTTGGGAGGGTAGAAATGGCAGACTTGAAACGGACCCAGCCGCTGGCGCGCGATGCCATGGCCTATGTATTGGCCGGCGGCCGTGGCAGCCGCCTCAAGGAACTGACCGACCGGCGTGCCAAGCCGGCCGTCTATTTCGGCGGCAAGACGCGCATCATCGACTTCGCGCTCTCCAACGCGCTTAACTCCGGCATTCGACGCCTCGGCGTTGCCACCCAGTACAAGGCACATTCGCTGATCCGTCATTTGCAGCGCGGCTGGAACTTCCTGCGCCCAGAGCGAAACGAAAGCTTCGACATCCTGCCGGCCAGCCAGCGCGTCTCGGAAACGCAGTGGTATGAGGGCACGGCTGACGCCGTCTATCAGAACATCGACATCATCGAGGCCTACGGACCCGAATACATGGTCATCCTGGCTGGCGACCACATCTACAAGATGGACTACGAGATGATGCTTCGCCAGCACGTCGACGCCAATGCCGACGTCACCGTTGGCTGCCTCGAAGTGCCGCGCATGGAAGCCACCGGCTTCGGCGTCATGCATGTCGATGGCAAGGACAACATCATCGCCTTCGTCGAAAAGCCCGCCGATCCGCCCGGCATTCCCGATAAGCCGGAGTTTGCCTTGGCCTCGATGGGCATTTACGTCTTCAAGACCAAGTTTCTGATGGAGCAGTTGCGCCGCGATGCGGCCGAGCCGGGCTCGAGCCGCGACTTCGGCAAGGACATCATCCCCTATATCGTCCAGCACGGTAAGGCGATCGCGCACCGCTTCGCCAAGTCCTGCGTCCGTTCGACCGCCGAGAACGAGGCCTACTGGCGCGACGTCGGAACGGTCGACGCCTATTGGGAAGCCAATATCGACCTGACCGATATCACGCCGGAACTCGACCTCTACGACCGCGACTGGCCGATCTGGACCTATGCCGAATTGAAGCCGCCGGCAAAGTTCGTGCATGACGAGGATGGCCGCCGCGGTTCGGCTGTGTCTTCGCTGGTTTCGGGCGATTGCATCGTCTCGGGGGCTTCGCTGAAAAAAAGCCTGATCTTCACCGGCGCGCGCATCAATTCCTATTCGACGCTCGAAGAAGTCGTCATGCTGCCCGACGTTCATGTCGGCCGGAACGCAAAGTTGAAGCGCGTGGTCATCGACCATGGTGTTAGGATACCGGAAGGGCTGGTGGTCGGCGAAGATCCTATTCTCGACGCCAAGCGCTTCCGCGTTTCCGAAAAGGGCATCTGCCTGGTCACCCAGGACATGATCGACAAGCTGGGGCTCTGACGCATGCAGGTTCTGTCGGTCACGCCGGAAATTTTCCCGCTCATCAAGACCGGTGGGCTTGCCGACGTGACCGGCGCGCTGCCCATTGCCTTGGCGGCCAAGGGCGTGACCGTGCGCACGCTCATGCCCGGCTTTCCGACCGTCATGGCTGCCTTCAAGAAAAAGCGGGCGGTTCTGCAATACCCCTTGCTGCAGGGCGGCAAGGCCTCTGTCCATTCCGTCCAACTCGCCGGGCTCGAACTGTTCGTGCTCGATGCGCCGCATCTGTTCGACCGTCCCGGCGGCCCCTATGGCAATGCGACCGGCGTCGACTGGCCAGACAATTGGCGGCGTTTCGCGGCGTTGAGCCAGGTCGGCGGCGACATCGCCGGCGGCGCCATCTCGGGCTACCAGCCCGACATCGTGCACGCCCATGACTGGCAGTCGGCGATGACGCTGGCCTATATGCGCTATGGCAAGGCGGTCGGCGTGCCTTCGATGATGACCGTCCACAACCTCGCCTTCCAGGGCCAGTTCGGCGCCGGCATTTTCGGCGAGCTTGGCTTGCCGGCGGCGGCGATGGCGCTCGACGGCGTCGAATATTATGGTGGTGTCGGCTTCCTCAAGGCGGGCCTGCAGGCCGCCTGGGCGATCACCACGGTCAGTCCGACCTACGCGCAGGAAATCCGCTCGCCCGAATTCGGCATGGGCCTCGACGGCCTCATCAACATGCGCTCCAGCGATCTCCATGGCATCGTCAACGGCATCGACACCGGCATCTGGGATCCGGAAACCGACAAGCATCTGGTGTCCAACTACACGGGCAGCACGCTGAAGGCGCGCGCACCCAACAGGGCTGCCGTGGAGGATCGCTTCAGCCTTGAGCGCGATGACAGCCCGATCGTCTGCGTGGTCAGCCGCCTGACCTGGCAAAAGGGCATGGACATATTGGCGCTGGTGGTCGACGGCATTGTCGCGACGGGTGCGCGGCTCGCCATCCTGGGATCGGGCGATGCCGGTCTCGAAGGCGCGCTGCTTGCCGCCGCCGCCAGGCATCGCGGCCGCATCGGCGTCGTCGTCGGCTACGACGAGGGGCTGTCGCACATCATGCAGGGCGGCTGCGACGCCATCGTCATCCCCTCGCGCTTCGAACCGTGCGGGCTGACGCAGCTTTACGGCCTGCGCTATGGCTGCGTGCCGGTGGTCGCGCGCACCGGCGGCCTCGCCGACACGGTCATCGACGCCAATGAGGCTGCCGTCTCTGCCGGCGTCGCCACCGGCTTCCAGTTCGCGCCCAACAATGGCGGCGCCTTGCTGCACGCTATCCGCCGCCTCGTCGACGCCCATGCCAGTCCGACGGTCTGGGAATCACTGCAGCGCCAGGGCATGAAAGCCGATGTGTCGTGGGACAAGAGCGCGGAAAAATACGTCGAACTCTATCGTTCGCTGCTTTCGAAAAGGGTTGCCTGAAGCATGATACGGACCGTTCCCACCAAGCCTTATTCCGACCAGAAGCCCGGCACGTCGGGCCTGCGCAAGAAGGTGCCTGTCTTTCAGCAGGAGCACTATGCCGAGAATTTCATCCAGTCGATCTTCGACGCGCTCGACGGTTTCAAGGGCAAGACCCTGGTGATCGGTGGCGACGGCCGCTTCTACAACCGCGAGGTCATCCAGAAGGCCATCGCCATCGCAGCCGCCAACGGCTTCGGCAAGGTGATGG
>NZ_RZRR01000271.1:0-6120 GCF_003998555.1 Mesorhizobium sp. M7A.F.Ca.CA.002.09.1.1
CTCTTGATGCAGCGCGAGCGCGACCGTCGCGCCGGCTTGAACACGGCCGGGTTCGTCTCTGGCTATCGCGGTTCGCCGCTCGGCGGCCTCGACATGCAGCTGTGGAAGGCGAAGAAACAGCTCGCCCAGGCTGACATCGTCTTCCAGCCGGGTCTCAACGAGGAGCTTGCCGCCACCGCCTGCTGGGGGGCGCAGCAGACGGAGCTGCTGGGCGAGGGCACTCATGACGGCGTCTTTTCGGTCTGGTACGGCAAGGGACCGGGCGTCGACCGCTCAGGCGATGTGTTCCGCCACGCCAACCTCGCCGGATCGTCGAAGCATGGCGGCGTGCTTGCGCTGATGGGCGACGACCATATGGCCGAATCCTCGACCAACGCGCACGCCACCGAATTCCTGTTCGTCGACACGATGGTGCCGATCCTCAACCCGGCCGGTGTCCAGGAGATCATCGACTACGGGCTCTACGGCTTCGCCATGTCGCGCTTTGCCGGCACGTGGGCGGCGATCAAATGCGTCAAGGACAACATCGAATCGACCGCCTCGGTCGATGCCGCGCTCGAGCGGCTGAACATCGTCGTGCCGGAGTTCGACATGCCGCCTGGCGGTCTCAACATCCGCCACGAGATCGACATGCTCGGCCAGGAAGAGCGGCTGCATGAACACAAGCGCGCCGCGGCCTCCGCCTTCATCCTTGCCAATGGGCTGAACCGCATCGTCTATTCGGGCGGCCGCAATCCGAAGATCGGCATCATCACGCTCGGCAAGAGCTATCTCGACGTTCGCCAGGCGCTGGAGGATATCGGCATCGACGAAGCGGCCGCCAACCGCATCGGGGTGCGGCTGTTCAAGGTCGGCTGCCCCTGGCCGCTCGACCTGCATCACATCGCCGGTTTCGCCCGCGGCCTCGACACCATCGTCGTCGTCGAGGAGAAGCGCTCGCTGATCGAGGTACAGTTGCGCGAAAGCCTTTATGGCACTGCCACCCAACCGGTCATTATCGGCAAGAAGGACGAGCGCGGCGACTGGCTGTTTCCGGCCAAAGGCGCGCTCGATCCCAACGAGATCGCCATCGCGCTTGGCGAGAGGATCGTCAGGACCATCGGCCCGTCCGAAGAGATTTCGGCGCGGGTGGCAAAACTGCGCCAGTTCCAGGCAATGCTCACCGAGGCCACCGACATCGGCTCGCGCACGCCGTTCTTCTGTTCCGGTTGCCCGCACAATTCGTCCACCAAGGTGCCGGACGGCTCGATCGCCGCGGCCGGCATCGGCTGCCACTTCATGGCGCTGTGGATGGACCGCAACACAGTCGGCTTCACGGCCATGGGCGGCGAGGGCGCGCAATGGGTCGGCCAGGCGCCGTTCTCCAAGCGCGAGCACATCTTCCAGAATCTTGGCGACGGCACCTACAACCATTCCGGTACGCTGGCGATCCGCTTCGCGCTGTCGAGCGATGCCAACATCACCTACAAGATCCTCTACAACGACGCGGTCGCCATGACCGGCGGCCAGCCGCACGAAGGCGGCCTGACCGTCGATATGATTGCCAGGCAGGTGCGGGCAGAGGGTGTCGACCGCATTGCCATCGTCACGGATGAGCCGGACAAATATGCTGGCAAAGCCGAATTCCCGGCCGGTGCCACTATCCATCACCGCGACGACCTCGATCTCGTCCAGCGCGAGCTGCGCGACGTCAAGGGCGTTTCGGTCTTGCTCTACGACCAGACCTGCGCCGCCGAAAAACGCCGCCGCCGCAAGCGCGGCACATTCCCCGATCCCGACAAGCGCGTCTTCATCAACGAACTGGTCTGCGAAGGCTGCGGCGATTGCGGCGTACAGTCGAACTGCGTCTCGATCCAGCCGGTCGAGACCGAATTCGGCCGCAAGCGCAAGATCGACCAGTCGAGCTGCAATAAGGATTTCTCCTGCGTCAACGGCTTCTGCCCGTCCTTCGTCACTGTGCACGGCGCCAAGATCCGCAAGGCCGAGGGCCTGGCCGGCAAGGCCGATCCGCTGGAAGGCGTGCCCGTGCCGGCGCAATTCCCGCTTGGCGAGCAGGGCTGGGCGGCGATCATCGACGGCGTCGGCGGCACCGGCGTCGTCACCGTCGGTGCGGTGCTAGGCATGGCGGCGCATCTTGAGGACAAGGGCTGCGGCATGATCGACATGGCCGGCCTCGCCCAGAAGGGCGGCTCGGTGTTCACCCATGTCCGCATCGCTCGTACCCCGGACGACATCCATGCAATCCGCGTTTCGGCGGGGAAGGCCGATCTCGTGCTTGGCTGCGATCTCGTCGTGTCGGGCGCCAAGAAGGTGCTGACCGCGGTGCGCGAGGGCCACACCATCTTCGTCGCCAACACCGCCGAGATCATGCCCGGCGAATTCGCCCGCTCGGCCGATTTTTCGTTGCCGATAGAGCGGCTGAAAAAGGCGATCCGCGCGGCTGCGGGCGACGACAAGGCACATTTCTTCGATGCCACCCGCACTGCCACGGCACTTTTCGGCAATTCGCTCGGCGCCAACATGTTCATGCTTGGCTTTGCCTTCCAGCACAGCGGCCTGCCGCTGTCCGCCGAGGCGGTCGAGAAGGCGATCGAGCTCAATGGCGAAGCCGTGGCGATGAACATCGCCGCCTTCCGCTGGGGCCGTCGCGCTGCCCATCAGCCGGATTTCGTGCGCGGGCTGGTTGCCCAGCCGGGTCCGACCGCGGCTGGAAAGGCAGGCCAGGCCACGGACACCGCCGAGACGCTGGACGACATCATTGCCCGCCGCGTCGCCTTCCTGACCGCCTATCAGAACGCCGCCTATGGCAGGCGTTATGCCGGAAAACTGGCCGCGTTGCGCGCCGCCGAAGCGAAGGCCGTGCCTGGTTCGACCGCGGTGTCGCAGGCTGCCGCCAGGAACCTGTTCAAGCTGATGGCGATCAAGGACGAATACGAGGTGGCGCGTCTTTACACGGACGGCTCTTTCGCCGCCGAACTGGGCAAGCAGTTCCAGAGCTACGAAAGGCTCGAATTCCACCTCGCTCCGCCGATCATGGGCCGTCGCGGCAATGACGGAAGCCCGCGGAAATCGAGCTTCGGCCCGTGGATGATGAAGGGTTTTCGCGTGCTGGCGGCGATGAAGGGCCTGCGCGGCACTGCCTTCGACCTGTTCGGCTACACCGCCGAACGGCGCATGGAGCGGCAGCTGCTGGCGCGGTACGAGGCGGATCTGGAGCTCATCGCCGGATCGTTGGCCCCAGCCAGGGTCGATGCGGCGGTTGCGCTGGCCTCGGTGCCTGCCCTCATCCGCGGCTATGGCCACGTCCGCCAAGCCAGCGCGCAAAAGGCCGCCGGCGAGCGCCAAAGGCTGCTCGAACGCCTGTCGAGTACGCCGGCGCGGCCCGAACTTCAGGCCGCCGAATGACCGATACGCCTTGTTTACCTGAACGACAGTTTCCTTGCTTTCCGCTGCGTCACCCGGCTTGACGGCAGGAGCGCGAGGGTCTCTCTAAATCTTTCTTAAGGCGGATGTGGCACTGCTTGGCTCCCCAGGGTTGGGATTCAGGCGTTGAATCTGCGAAAAAAGAACGAGATCCCGGTCGACGTCTATATTCCGTTCGTGGAAACCCTGTTTCGCGACGGGCTGACGCTTTCGATCGGCATTCTCGCGCAGACTTTCCTGATCGGCCTGGTCTGGTGGAAGGGCGGCGATCCGCGGTATTTGCTGGTCGCGATCTCGATGGTTCTCATCGGTGTGTTCCGCATGAGAAACTTTCGAAAATACAACAGCATGCCGTCGCCGACGACCTGGGAAGAGGCGCACAAGCGTGAGAATGACTACATTCTCTATGGCTCCCTGCATGGCTTGACGCTTGGCGCTTTCTGCCTGCTCGGCATCTATTTCGCGCGCGATGGTTTCGCCGAAATCGCCTCCGTTTGCCTGACGCTCGCGACGGCGACCTCCATCGCCGGCCGCAACTACGGCTCGCCGCGCATGGTCACCATCCTGACCATTGCCTTGACCTGGCCGATCTCGCTTGGCTTCCTGCTGCGCGGCGACATCTACCATGTCCTCCTCGGGCTGCTGTCGGCGCCGTTCCTGTTCGCCATCCGGAAATTCGCCAACACCGTACGCGATGTGCTTTTTGCGGCCGTCTCGGAAGAGAAGAAGGCCAACCGCATTGCCCAGCGCTTCAACCGGGCGCTCAACACCATGTCGCACGGCCTTGTCATGCTCGGTCCGGACGGCCGCGTCGCGGTGGCCAATGCCGAGGCCGCGCATCTGATGTCGCTCAAGTCGCCCGACGCGCTGCTCGGACGGTCGATCCACGGTCTGTTGATGCGCGGTGTCGCCGGCGGCATGCTGGCGCCCAAGGATTGCCGCTACATCGAGGCGCAGCTGACGCGTGCCCTGCGTGAGGGTCGCGACCGCAAGGTGCTGGTTTCCCTCGCCAACGGCCAGCATTACGAGTTCTCGGCTCGCGAGGGCAGCCAGGAACTGGGCGTCATCACCTTCGAGGACGTCACCGCCCGTGTCGAGGCGGAAGACAAGATCCGCTTCATGGCACGCTACGACAATCTCACCGGCCTGCCCAACCGGGCCTATTTCCATGAATTGGTGGGCGAGGCCATGGCGTCCGGCGATCGCGACCGTCTCTGCGGCCTTGCGGTGCTCGATCTCGACGATTTCAAGAGCGTCAACGACACGCTTGGCCATCCGATCGGCGACGGCTTGATCTATGCCGTTGCCGAGCGGCTTGGCGCCATTGCCAAGCAAGATATCACGGTCAGCCGTTTCGGTGGCGACGAGTTCATGATCTTCTTCGACCGCGTCGAGGATGAGAGCCATCTGACCAGCCAGCTCGACGAGATATTCGCCGGCCTGCAAGGGGAAGTCGACGTCGCCGGTCACGGGCTGCGCATTCAGGCCAGCGGCGGCGCGGTGCTGTCACGGGTCAAGGATACCGATGTCGACGCCATGATCGTGAAGGCGGACCTGGCGCTCTACAAGGCCAAGGAACTCGGCAAGAACAGCTGGCGATTGTTCGAAGCTTCGATGGATGCCGCCTTCCGCAACCGTCAGCTGATGAAGGCGGATCTGCGCACCGCGGTAGAGGGCAAGAGCCTGCGGGTGGTCTATCAGCCGATCGTGGCGATGAGCACCATGCGTATCGCCAGTTGCGAGGCGCTGTGCCGGTGGGATCATCCAGATCTCGGGCCAATCTCGCCCAGCATCTTCATTCCGCTTGCCGAGGAAATGGGCATCATTTCCGAGATCAGCACCTTCGTGCTGCAGGCAGCCTGCGCCGAATGCGCCAAATGGCCCGACCAGACCAGCGTTTCGGTCAATCTCTCGGCCAAGGATTTCCGCAGCCGCGATGTCATCCAGAAGGTTCGCGATGCGTTGGCCGGCACCGGCCTCGCCGCCAGTAGGCTCGAGATCGAGGTCACCGAAACGGCGCTGCTCGACGACAAGTCGCTGACGCGCCAGTATATTGAGGAGCTGAAGCAGCTTGGCGTGCGCATCGCGCTCGACGATTTCGGCACCGGCTATTCGAGCCTGAGCTACCTGCACAAGCTGCCGCTCGACAAGATCAAGATCGACCGCTCTTTCCTGATGGACGTCACCCAGAATCCCCGTTCGCTCGAGCTGCTCAAGGGTATCGTCAACCTGTCGCGGCCGCTGGGGCTTTCGGTGACCGTCGAAGGGGTCGAGACCTTCGAGCAGCTCAAGATCCTGGCGCTGCAGGTCAAGCCTGATCTTGTCCAGGGGTTCCTGTTCGGTTCGGCGCTCAGCGCTTCCGGCATCGAGACGATGTCGAACACGGTATGGCCCTTCGCCAAGGATATCAGGACCGCCAAAAAGGCGGTACGCCGCTGATTTGCGGCGCCTGGCGCATGGTGCCCAGGCACTGAGAGCCCATCCCTGTTTCCATCAGGATTGAACAGGCGCCCAGGCTTTAGGCATTCACTGCATTCGAGGTTTCTTTGCACATCGCGGGCCATGCCAGAATTTCAGCCGCTTCCCGTCATGTTCGAGACACGCTCTTTCCCCGTCGCGACGCAGAAAACGAAGAAAACCACCAATTTTAGTTTTATTTTAGCAATCGTTAACCTTAACGACTGGTAAACGGGCTGC
>NZ_RZRR01000272.1:0-6120 GCF_003998555.1 Mesorhizobium sp. M7A.F.Ca.CA.002.09.1.1
ATCCGGCGCTGGCTCAGCCATGACCGGCCGCTGCCGGGGTTCGGTCATCAACTCTATCCTGACGGCGATCCCCGCGGGGCGGCGCTGCTGTCGGTGATCGAGGTTGACGGCACACTATCGTCGCTGCGCGACGCTGCCTTTGCGGCGACCGGCGCGCTTCCCAACATCGACTTTGGGCTGGCCGCGCTGACGCGCAGCCTAGGCTTGCCGCGCGATGCACCGTTCCGCCTGTTCGCGCTCGCACGCAGCGTCGGCTGGGCCGCGCACACGGTCGAACAGATAACAAGCGGAAGTGTCATCCGGCCGCGCGGCCGCTATGAGGGCGTGCTGGTGTAAGGCCGCAAGAACGCCAGGCGCTCAGGACATCGTGTCGAGCTTGCGCTGCATGGCCGCGATCTGGTCCTTCAGTTCCTGAAGATCGTCGGGCTTGTCAGGCGTTTCCTTCCTGGCCGGCTCGGGCGACGTCGCAGCGGCTGGCGCGGAGCCAGCGGGCGGGAACGGCGTGAACAGCCGCATCGCATTCTGGAACATTTCCATGTTGCGGCGCGTCTGTTCCTCCAGCGCCTTGATCGGCGTGGTGATCTTCATCATGTCGAGCGGCGACTTGCCGAGCGCCCCCTTCATCTGCTCGCGAAAGCGCTCCTGCTCCTTGGAAAAGGCAAGCATCGACTGTTCGAGGAAGCTCGGGACGATCATCTGCATCTGGTCACCGTAATAAGCGATGAGCTGGCGCAGGAACGGGATCGGCAGCATGTTCTGCCCGTCCTTGTTCTCCAGTTCGAAGATGATCTGGGTCAACACCGGATGCGTGATGTCGTCGCCGGTCTTGGCGTCCTGGACGGTGAACTCCTCGCCCTTCTTGACCATCTCGGCGAGGTCCTCGAGCGTCACATAGGTGCTGGTGCCGGTGTTGTAGAGGCGGCGATTGGCGTATTTCTTGATGATGATCGGATCGTCTTTAGCGGCCATCTACATCCTCCCGGGGACACCGGCGCGCCTCTGAGTAAGCCGCCGATAACGATTGTGCCTTTTTTGAGGATATGCGCAAAAGCCTCACAATTCCAAGCAGTTTGTGCAGTGCGGGATCACTAAATGCTGCATGGCAGGCAAAATATGCTGCGCAGCAATGGACGAATGGCCGCCATGGCAAGGCATGGCCTGCTTGCGGCGCATGGGCGCCATGCCCATTTCCGGTTTGACTTGGGGTTGGGAAAGGGCAAGAAAAGTCCCCAACGACAGAGCAACACCCTTGAAGTCTGGAGAAGAAAATGTCCGCTTCCATCGTCATTGCCAGTGCGGCGCGCACGCCGGTCGGCTCCTTCAACGGCGCTTTCGCCGCCACCCCGGCGCATGAGCTCGGCGCCGTCGTCATCACGGAATTGCTGTCGCGTGCCGGCGTCGAACCAGGCGAGGTCGACGAGGTCATCCTCGGCCAGGTGCTGACCGCCGCGCAAGGCCAGAACCCGGCCCGCCAGGCATCGATCAATGCCGGCCTGCCCAAGGAAACCACCGCCTGGGGCCTCAATCAGGTTTGCGGCTCGGGCCTGCGCGCCATCGCGCTCGGCATGCAGCAGATCGCCATCGGCGATGCCAAGGTGATCGTCGCCGGAGGCCAGGAATCGATGTCGCTTTCGACGCATGCCCAGCACCTGCGCGCCGGCGTCAAGATGGGCGACTTCAAGCTGATCGACACCATGATCAAGGATGGGCTGTGGGACGCCTTCAACGGTTACCACATGGGCAACACAGCCGAAAACGTCGCGCGTCAGTTCCAGATCACCCGCGAAGACCAGGACCAGTTCGCGCTCGCCTCGCAAAACAAGGCCGAGGCCGCGCAGAAGGCCGGCAAGTTCAAGGACGAGATCGTCGCCGTCACCATCAAGGGCAAGAAGGGCGACACCATCGTTGACCAGGACGAATACATCCGCCACGGCGCCACGATCGACGCCATGACCAAGCTGAAACCGGCTTTCGACAAGGACGGCACGGTAACCGCCGCCAACGCCTCCGGCATCAATGACGGCGCCGCCGGCGCGCTGCTGATGAGCGAAGCGGAAGCGGTGAGGCGCGGCATCACCCCGCTGGCGCGCATCGTGTCCTGGGCAACCGCCGGCGTCGATCCGCAGATCATGGGCACCGGACCCATTCCCGCCTCGCGCAAGGCCTTGGAAAAGGCCGGCTGGTCGGTCGGCGATCTCGACCTGGTCGAGGCCAACGAAGCCTTTGCGGCGCAGGCCTGCGCCGTCAACAAGGACATGGGCTGGGATCCCTCGATCGTCAACGTCAATGGCGGCGCCATCGCCATCGGCCATCCGATCGGTGCGTCCGGCGCTCGCGTCTTCAACACGCTGGTCTTCGAAATGCGCCGGCGCGGCGCCAAGAAGGGTCTCGCTACCCTGTGCATCGGCGGCGGCATGGGCGTCGCCATGTGTGTCGAAGCACTCTGAAGAAAGTCACTAAACGGGCGGCGTGCATGCATGTCGCCCAAAACTGCGCAGCGGTTTTGGGAACACCGACATGCATAAAACCAAACAGCTGAAGCGCATCGCCTGAACCTACTTCAGCGCGACGCGCTTTAGCCGCCCGTTCTGTATCCAGTGCCTGCCAAGCCCGACAACAGGGCGATATCAAAAAAGGGGAAATGCATGACCAAGGTAGCAATCGTCACAGGCGGATCGCGCGGCATCGGCGCGGCGATCTCGATCGCATTGAAGACCGTCGGCTATTCGGTTGCGGCGAACTATGCCGGCAATGATGCCGCAGCGGCGAAATTCAAGGCTGAGACCGGCATTCCGGTCTACAAATGGTCGGTCGCCGACTATGATGCCTGCGCCGCCGGCATCAAGCAGGTCGAGGCCGATCTCGGCCCGGTCTCGGTGCTGGTCAACAATGCCGGCATCACCCGCGACGCCATGTTCCACAAGATCACGCGTGAGCAGTGGAAAGAGGTCATCGACACCAACCTGTCCGGCGTCTTCAACATGACGCATCCGCTGTGGAGCGGGATGCGCGACCGCAAGTTCGGCCGCATCATCACCATCTCCTCGATCAACGGCCAGAAGGGCCAGGCCGGCCAGGTCAACTATTCCGCCGCCAAGGCCGGCGATATCGGTTTCAGCAAGGCTCTCGCCCAAGAGGGGGCGCGCGCCGGCATCACTGTCAACGTCATCTGTCCCGGCTATATCGCCACCGAGATGGTCAAGGCGATCGACGAGAAGGTGCTCAACGAGCGCATCATTCCGCAGATTCCTGTCGGCCGCCTCGGTGAGCCCGAAGAAATCGCGCGCTGCGTCGTCTTCCTCGCATCCGAAGATGCCGGCTTCATCACCGGCTCGACCATCACGGCCAATGGCGGCCAGTATTTCGCCTGACGACGGCGATGTAGGCGCAGAGATCGACGGGCCGGCGCGCCGGCCCGTTTTTCGTTTGCGCCATGGTCCCTTCGAAGTGACAGCACGGCTGCTGACCCAATCCGGCACGCAGAGGTTAACAGCGGCCCGGCCGGCCTGTGCGAAACCAGCTTCCAAGCCTGTGGATTCTCGGTGGATAAGCTGTTCACAACACAAGATATTGAGGTGAACAAAACGGGAAAATTCCGCCATCGCTGATTCGTCGCCGATTCGTTCCGGCTTTGAGCTGAACGTTAACGACGACAGCCGGAATCCCCTGCCAATTGCTTAACGCAGATTAAGAAAGATCAACAATTTCATAACCTTGGTCGAGGCACGCCAAGCCATTGTGATCGTTTATCGGCAAAGGTTAATGGCAATGCCCTCTTAGCACGAAACGGGCCAGTTCAGCGATTCAGCATGTGGTGCGTCTCGTGGTCGCGAAATCCACATATAGCCGTGAACAAAAGCTGAACCTGCAGGAGTCACTGATTCGTCGCCGATTCGTTCCAGACTCGTTCTATCCGTTAATCCGCATTCTGATTGAGAGCTTGACGGAACCACCTTCTGGCTGCCGACGGAACATTCCGCTTTCGCTTCGCGCCCGAAATCCCTATGTGTCGCCTGTCATACGCGCCCATTTGAGGCACGCTCCCGACAACCAGAGGCCAGAAGCCTTATCTCCAGGTCCCGGAAGCCTTATTCTAGGTTGATGAACATCCAGCCCAAACACACTGAGCCGCTGATCCTGTCGGGCCGCGACGTGACCGCCGTGCTCGGGCCGACCAACACCGGCAAGACCCATCTCGCCATCGAGCGCATGGTGGCGCATGAGAGTGGAATCATCGGCCTGCCGCTCAGGCTTCTGGCGCGCGAGGTCTACGCCCGCGTCTGCGAAAAGGTCGGCGCCCACAAGGTTGCGCTGATTACCGGCGAGGAAAAGATCCAGCCACCGGGCGCCAAATATTCGGTCTGCACCGTCGAGGCCATGCCGCGCGAGACCGACGCCGCCTTCGTCGCCATCGACGAGGTGCAGCTCGCCGGCGACCTCGAGCGCGGCCACATCTTCACCGATCGCATCCTGCACCTGCGCGGCCGCCAGGAAACGCTGCTGCTGGGCGCCGCCACCATGCAAAGTATCCTGCAGCGCCTGCTGAGGGGTGTCTCGGTGGTGACGCGGCCGAGGCTGTCGCATCTTGCCTATGCCGGCTCCAAGAAGCTGACCCGCCTGCCGCGGCGCACGGCGATCGTCGCCTTTTCCGCCGACGAGGTCTACGCCATCGCCGAGTTGATCCGCCGCCAGCAGGGCGGTGCCGCCGTCGTGCTCGGCGCGCTCTCGCCGCGCACCCGCAACGCCCAGGTGGCGCTGTTCCAGTCCGGCGATGTCGACTACCTCATCGCCACCGATGCCATCGGCATGGGTCTCAACCTCGATCTCGACCACGTCGCCTTCGCCCAGAATCGCAAGTTCGACGGCTTCCAGTACCGCAATCTGACGGCGGCCGAGCTTGGCCAGATCGCCGGCCGCGCCGGCCGGCATCTGCGCGACGGCACGTTCGGTGTCACCGGCCAGGTCGACCCGCTGGACGAGGATCTGATCAAGAAGATCGAAGGCCACGACTTCGACCCGGTGAAGGTGCTGCAATGGCGCACCGCACATTTCGACTTTGCCAGCCTCGACGCGCTGAAGCGCTCGATCGAAACCAACGCCCCGGTCGAGGGACTGACACGGGCATTGCCTGCCGTCGATGCACAGGCGCTCGAGCATCTGTCGCGCGACGAGGACATCCGCGCACTCACCACCAATGCCAAGCGCGTGGCGCTGTTGTGGGAAGCCTGCGCGCTGCCCGACTACCGCAGGATCGCGCCGGCCCAGCATGCCGACCTCATTGCCTCGATCTACACGGACCTCGCACGCCACGGCCATGTCGACGAGAATTATATGGCCGAGCAGGTTCGCCGCGCCGACACAACAGAGGGCGACATTGATACGCTCTCGCATCGCATTGCCCAGATCCGCACCTGGACATTCGTGTCGAACCGGCCCGGCTGGCTGGCCGATCAGGCACACTGGCAGGAAAAGACGCGCGAAATCGAAGACAGATTGTCGGATGCGCTGCATGAGCGGTTGACGAAACGCTTCGTAGACCGCAGGACTTCCGTCCTCATGCGGCGCCTTAGAGAAAATACCATGCCTGAAGCCGAAATTAGTCCTACCGGAACCGTCCTTGTCGAAGGCCACCATGTCGGCGAGCTGCAAGGGTTCCGCTTCACCGCCGACCAGACCGCCGGCGGCGAAGACGCCAAGGCGGTGCGCACCGCTGCCCAGAAGGCGCTGGCCGCCGAGTTCGAGGCGCGCGCCGAACGCTTCGGCGCCTCGGCCAATGGCGATATCGCGCTCGGGTCGGATGGCACGCTGCGCTGGATCGGTGCGCCGATCGGCACGCTTGTATCAGGCGAAGACGCGCTGAAGCCGCGGCTGGTGCTGCTGGCCGACGAACAGCTGACCGGCCCGGCGCGCGACAAGGTCGCCGCGCGTGCCGAGCGTTTCGTCAATTTCCAGATCGAGTCGCTGCTGAAGCCGCTGGTCGACTTGAAAAACGCCGACCAGATTTCCGGCATCGGCCGTGGCATCGCCTTCCAGCTGGTCGAGAATTTCGGCCTCATCAACCGCCGCGACATCGCCGAGGAGATGAAGTCGCTCGACCAGGAAGGCCGCGCAGCCCTTCGC
>NZ_RZRR01000273.1:0-6095 GCF_003998555.1 Mesorhizobium sp. M7A.F.Ca.CA.002.09.1.1
GTATAAACCAAGCGATCAAGGATCAAGCAATCTTTTTGGCATGATTTTGGAAGACAGGATCAGCCGCTGATCGATCCGAGGAGCTGGCCTATAAGCTCCAGTCGAGGCCAGTGCCTTCATACCGGAGTTACTACAGCTGGCCAAGGCGCGGCTAATCTGTACCTCTAGTTATGCAGCGGCCGCGCAAGGATGGCTACCCCTTCATTGCGGTCGACATGCGCGCCCGATCCTATGGCTAGGACGATTGATGGCCCAGGCGCTCGGATGTCAATGGACGGAGCGGAAACAGAATCCATAGAGTGTAGGATACCTATAAGATCTCCCGACCTCACTTCATCCAACACAGAGCAGCGAGGTTCGAAGATACCCTGCGCGGGCGATTTCAACTCGTCTGATATCAGCGTCTCAAGGGTCTGACTGGACCTTTTGTTACGGAAAGACACGTCCTCGACTTTTCCTTCGACGAGTCCAAGCATAACGAGCGCGTTGCGAACTCCAGCTTCATAAATCGCTAGAGCTTCTGCGCTAACCGTACCACCGCCGAATTCCGCGCAAACGAATACCTTCCCTAGGCTATGTGCCCAACTGTCGAACATCCCAGCCGTGTCGTCATGTTGCCAGAGCAATGTTACGGGCAGCTTAAATGCCGCTGCCATTGCGAGCGTCTTAGCCATGAGATCCGCATCAGCAATTGGATGCGTGATGACCGCCGGGGGAAAATCCCACGTTGGGCCGAAGCTGTGCAGATCGAAAACGATGTCGGCATTTGGCAACAATACGCGTGAAACCGCATCCGCGATTCGTTCCGTAACAGACCCGTCGGCACGGCCCGGAAACACGCGGTTCAGATTCAAACCATCAAGCGGAGTATTGCGGCTCCATGCTTGAACTGCCAATGGATTAAGCACTGGCAGCACGATGATCCTACCACTGGTTTGCGCTTGTGGCAGCCACTCGATAAGCCGCCGCGCGACTAATGGCCCCTCCATTTCATTGCCATGATTCCCACCGGTGATAAGAAGGCGCGGTCCATCGCCCTTATTAAGACTAAAAACCGGAAGCGAGAACTCTTCATGGTCGGCGCCTCCCGGCACAACGAGGTGTCCTCTGCTCACGCCATGCGCATCGAGATCAAACGTAAGATGTGGTGCTTCGTTCATTGCTTAACCTATTGCGGGTGATCTGGCGACTTTGACCGGGCATATGGTCTTGTACACGGCTATTTTTTTCGCCTGGAACTATGCACACGCGGTCACCACTTCGCCAATATAATGTCCGAGACGGCACCATCGCGTTTTCAGATGACCAGGGCTCGCTCTGCTGACCTGTCCCTTGGTTCGTCACCTTGATCCCGGTGCACTAAGGGAGGAGGAAGGTCAAAGTCGCGGTGGGTAGCCGATTTCAGAAATCGCGCGATCAGCCGGTTGACGTTGGCTAGCTGTTCGTTGTTCAGACGGGCGAAGGATCTGTGCGATCCGGTCAGCGCCGTTGACCTCGAATTCCATCCTGGCGCGCAGCAAGAGGATCGGCAGGTCTGAGCTTGCTGGCGAGCAAGGCCGGCCGATCCCAGACATAGTCCGAATCCTTGATCCGCATGTGCCAGATGATAATTGCAAGAGCTTTACTGGTTTCCGTTTTGGACCAGGTGGCCATTTTATCCGCCCGTTGAAGCCCCGAACAGATGCTTGTCGCCAGTCCGTAGGAATAGGTCGGACGCATCATCAGGAAGTGGATCTGCCACGCCAGTTAGGCAGCGGCTTCCTGTAATGTTCGCTGCATGCTCGGTCGAGAACGCCACCAGACGGCATAGAGGACAAGCATCCAGATTAAAGGCAGAAGCATCAAAAGAGAAGCGACTGCAGCAATCGTCGGGTCGATTTGGTGGCGGATATTCTCCAGCATCTTCAAGGGCAACGTCCGCACCGACAGACCGCCGACCAAAGACGTTATGACCGCTTCATCGAATGACTGGAGGAATGCGAACATGGCGCCGCCGATCACTCCCGGCCTGATTAACGGCAGTGTTACGCGAAAAAACGTTTGCAGTGGTCCGGCACGCATACTCTTGGCCGCCTGCTCTAACGTCCGATCGAAGTTGGCCAACGTCGCAGAAACGATCACCACCACAATTCCAACAGCGCCGATACTGTGAGCGAGGGCGATACCACCCTTTGTGCCGATTAGACCAATCTGGATGAGACCCAGATAAGTCGCGATACCGACCACGATAACTGGAAAGGTGATAGGCGTGATTATGATCATTGTCAGCACGCCGCGAAGTCTTGCGCTTATTCGGCTCAATCCGAAAGCAGCAAGTGTTCCCAATAGAGTAGAAATAACAGCTACCTCGACACCAATCTCGACGCTGGTCCAAGCTGCTCCGCTCCAAGATGCATCGCCGAAAAACGAGCGATACCATTGAAGCGACAGGCCCGAAGGCGGAAATTGCAAAAATGCCCCGGAACTGAACGACATGATGACAACGATTATCCCTGGGAATAAAAGAAAGGCCATCACCAAAACGATAAAAACGATCGCGACGACTTTAGGCCATCGCCTTTCCGCCCCAGGCACGTAGCGCCGTCCCGTCCACCGTTTGACACGATAGGGACGCAGAATTTCGCTGAAGTTTCGTTTGATAACAAGAACAATGGGTAGTCGGGACATCGAGCCCTTCGGAGCTCGAGTTTGGCTTTGCTCTTGTTTGCCGGAGAGGTCAAGCCCGACCATGGAAAGCACCACAATGGCAAACCCGAGAAGGATGAAGGACGCAGCGGCAATGCGCGGAATATCGAACGAGCTATTCACCTCGGCCGCAATGAAGGTTGAAAGCATGGCATCGCGCAATCCCCCAAGTGCCGCCGGCGTGATATAGAATCCTAGGCAGAACACAAAAACTAGGAGCGAGCCACTCCGTGCGCCTGGAATGCTAAGGGGGAGAAATACACGCCTGAAAGCGGTGAAAGGTCCCGCTCCCATACTGCGTGCAGCAGCCATCAAGGACCGATCGATCCCCATCATCGCACTAACCAAGGGAAGTATCATCATCGGCAGCATGATGTGGACCATGCCAATATAGACCGCGGTTCGGTTATAGATGAGTTGCAGAGGTCGATCGATCAATCCGACGTCCAGCAAGATGTTGTTGATGACCCCGCGATCCCCAAGAATAACAATCCATGCGTAGGTACGCGCCAGCCCACTGGTCAAATAGGGGATGATCACGAGAGCGATGAGCGTCATGCGCAGAGTCTTGGATGCCGTGACGATCAGATACGCGGTTGGATAGCCTACGATTAAGCAGATGGCAGTTGCGACCAGACTTATTTCTATCGTTTGAAAGAGCACCCGCACATTAGCTGGCTGGGCGAAAAACGCTCCGTAGTATTGGAACGAGAAATCGGGGGCATTGACACTGCTTAGGAAAAGCAAGGTTATAGGGGCACCGAAAACCACAAGCAAAAGCGCGAACGCGGGCGCGGTTAACCCAAGTGGCACCTTGGCCATTCTGCGCAAAAGCTTCATGGATATCCCTTATCAATCGCTTATGGCGAAACGAAGCGAATGTCTGACCGCAGCCACGTGAGGCAAACCTCCTCGCCTGGCTGGAAAACAGGTTGGTCTGCCGCGACATGTTCCCGGACGATGAGAACATTGTTGCCAACGCGAACATGGTATTTTCGCAGAGGGCCGGCAAAAATCATATCGTCGACCGCACCGGCAACATATTGCCGCTGGTCCGTTTGAGCCCACTCCGCAGTCTTCGGAAGTACACTGATGCGCTCTGGCCTTATCATCGCAACGGTGCCGATTTGCGGCGCGTTGCCCCCTCTGGCCAGCAACAAGGCATCCTCGAGAATGTTCGCCTCACCCAGAAATTTAGCGACAAAGCACGATGATGGCCGATCATAGAGGGCCTCTGGTGTATCGATTTGCTCGACACGTCCTGCGCGCATTACAACAATCCGGTCTGACAGAGTAAGCGCCTCCTCCTGGTCATGCGTAACGCACACCGTCGTGATACCGAACTCCTTGTGCAAGCTCTTCATCTCGATCTGCATCTGCTCACGCAGGTTACGGTCGAGTGCGCCAAGCGGTTCATCAAGTAATAGGAAGGGTGGATCGGCAATCAGCGCGCGGGCTAGCGCCACGCGCTGCTGCTGACCGCCACTCAATTGGGATGGCATGCGACCGCCGAATTCCCCTAGATGCACGCGCTCAAGCATACGGGCTACCCGAACCTTCCTCTGATCGGGAGCCATGCCCCGCATTTCGAGAGGGAATTCCAGGTTTCGAGCCACTGTGAGATGCGGGAACAGCGCATAGCTCTGGAACACAATTCCTTGATCGCGCCGGTAGGACGGGACCGAAGCCACTGAATGGCCGGCGATCATAATATCACCCGAACTCGGGGCCTCAAAGCCGGCCAAGAGCATCAGGGTAGTGGTCTTACCCGAGCCGCTCGGGCCGAGAATCGTCAAGAACTCGCCGCGACGCACGGTCAGCGACAGATCCCTGACCGCCGGAACACTCCCGTACATCTTGGTAACACTGCTGAACTGAATTTGTGGCACCGATTGGTTCACATCTGCAGCGTCAACTTCCGAACGGGGGGCGGTATTCATTGCGTGCATGTTCACTGTGGCTCCTCCACCATCGCTGGCGTGCATTAGCAGGCATTTGCCGTACCTTCTGCCGTCGTACCCGATGCCGTGAGCGGAGAGGCTAGTGGGCTACCCCGCTCCCCGTCACATTTTCAGCATCAGTTTCGACTTTAGCCCGGTATGGAGTTACCCCGACCGGACTTTCGCACTTCAACCAACCCTACTGCAGGATCCACTCATTCCACCGCTGGATAAGCATCTCAGTGTTGGAAACACCGCTGGGGCCTACCTCATTGTACCATTTGCCGTTGATGGAAACGCTGCTCTTGATGTAATCTGGGTGGGTAGGGAGCTTGCGCGCAACTTTCTCGGGAAGAAGTTTGAACGCATTGCCGTTGCTTGGTCCCTCAGGAAACAATTGGCAAAATGCTGCCTGACGTTCCGCGCGAGTGGCGAATTCGATAAACTTCTGCGCAGCCTTCGCGTTGGGTGAACCCTTTGGAATGACCCAATAATCCCACTGCAGCTTCGCCTGGTTTCGATTGATCTCCGTCGCGGCGCCCTGATCGATCAACAGTAGAGCTCTTCCGTCATACGATTGAGCGATGTCAACGACCTTATCATGCAACATCTGTTGAATCTCTGATCCGCTGCTCCACCACTTACGGATGTGCGGCTTTATTTTGTCCAAACTGGCAAACACCCGGTCGATATCCATCGGGTAGAGCTTATCGGGAGATACACCGTCCGCTAACAGGGCCTCTTCCCAGGGTCCTTCTGAACCAAACTGGCCGGACACCAAGGTGCGAACGCCGGGAAACTTATCAGCATCCCAGAATTCAGCCCAGTTTGTCGGCCGGGGTTTATCAGCTGGGAATACGTCTGTGCTATATACCATATTATATGAGTAAATCAAATTTGCCACGCCAAACGGTTGCTTGGCAAATTCATAAATTCCGTCTAGCTCTTCTTTCCTGAACAAGGAGTAATCAATTTCTTCAAGAATTCCTTTCTTAGCTGCGACCAAGCCGGACCCTTGCGTAAGCGCCCCGACATCTACCGTGACATTGCCCGATTTTACCATCAACTCGACCTGTCCCATACCCATGTCGTCGGTGATTGGGTTGACCTTGATACCGGTCTCAGCTTCAAATGGCTTAGCGTAAGCCTCAATGTTAGCCTTTCCCCAATCGCCGCCGCCTAGCACTACGTTGATCTGGTTGGGTGTTTGGGCCGCAACGCGGCCCGCAATTGAAGACAGAGCGCCAGCCGCCATGGCGGTCGATGTCGCCTGCAGCAATCGTCGGCGATTTATTTCGTATTTCATGTCGTTACCCTCTTCTTGTGATCTCAGCCTTGATTAGCCAAGGTTGTTTTGCTTGGACAATGTCATGGTGCTAGAGCAGCCTCGGCCAAGTTGACCCAGTATCCAATGCCGTATGGCAGTGCTTCATCGTTAAAGTCGTAGGTTGGATTATGGAGAGCAGCAGC
>NZ_RZRR01000274.1:0-6067 GCF_003998555.1 Mesorhizobium sp. M7A.F.Ca.CA.002.09.1.1
CCGCCAGCCGGAGCTGCCGAAAATGGTGCCCGCCGGCCCCTACAATCCGCTCGGCGCAAGGGCGCTCTACCTGTCTCGGGACGGGCGCGACACGCTCTACCGCATACACGGCACCAACGACCCGTCGGGTGTCGGCTTCGACGGGACATCGGGCTGTTTTCGCCTCACCAACACGGATGTGATCGATCTTTTCAAACGCGTCGCGGTCGGCGCAAAGGTGGTGGTCCAATGACGATGATCAGCGAACCGGACATGCCGGCGATCGATATCGGAAACCAGGAACAGCGCGAACCGGCTGCCGCCGGGAAACCCAGCAAGGCAAAGACGATCGCCGTCATCGTCGCCGGCGGCGCGCTTCTGATCACCGCAGTCAACATGGCGGCCGCGGTCTATCTCTATCGGGGCATGAGCGACCTGCGTTTCGTCGAGGCGCGGCTGGAGCAGCTCGGCGCATTCGAGCAGCGGATCGCAGCCCGGCTCGACACGGTCAACAACGGTTTTCAGAGCCGGTTCGAGAAACTGGACAGCCAGTTGCAAGGCAGCTTCAACGAGATCGATGCCAGCATTGCCCGGCTTGGGCAGACTATGCCGGTCGCCGGCGGCGAGGCCATGCCGGGCGTGGAAGAACCGTCCGAAATCGCCACCAGCACGCTGGCGCAAGCGCCCGAAGCCCTCGGCGGCGAGAGCGCGAGCGAACCCGGCGTCATCGAAGCGCCCGCACCCAGGAGGAGAATCGCATCGGCGTCGCCCCCTGCTCCCAGCTCCAATTACCAGCGCATCCAGCAGCCCGACGGCAAGGTCTATTACCGCCGGATCAACTAGACCCAGCAGAGCCCGGATCGTGCAAGGTGTAAGTGGCGAACGATCTAGAGATCGCGCTGCAGCGCCAGGATGCGGATGGCCCGGACGGACCGCTCCCGCGCCTCGGTGAGGAAGGCGATGTGGCAGTAGGCACAGGCCACGAAGCCCAAAAGCAGCACCAAGCTGTTCTTGAAGGTGAAATCGACGGCCAGCGAATAGGGAAGACCCTTGGGCGACGTGAATTCGGCAATCGTGCTTGCCGTTTCCGAATGGCTGCCGACCGCGATCATCAGCCCGGCGAAAATCAGGGCGATATGGTTGGCGAGGAAGAAGAAAGCCGACCGCTTGGCGTGGCACGCCATCCAGCAGACGATCGATGCGGCGGCAAGGATAGCGGCTTCGAAAGCCATGGAACCGCCCAGCCAGACATCCACCTGCTGCCAAAGCACCGTCGACAAGGGGCGCAGTTCAAGCCATAGCCACCATGCGGTGGGGCTGGCTGGATAGATGCCCAGCAACAAGGTCGCCATGCGCTCCCCTGCCAGGACCGCCAGAATGAGAAACGGAAAGGCGAAAAGCAGGAGCGGCTTGCGTTTCATGTTCCCTCGACAATCTGCAGGCCAGGATAGGCCGCATAGATTGCGCAAGGCTTAACAACCCTACTTCCGGCCCTCTCCCGATTGCGAGCGTTCGAGGACGGCGAAGAAGATCACGGTGAGCAGAAGCACGATCAGCAGCAGCACGAACGCGGCTGCCGCGCCTTCGTTGAGCGAAAGGCCGAGAAAGGCACGGCGATAGGCAAAGAAGCTCAGCACTTCGGTCGCGTTGCCCGGCCCGCCCTTGGTCAGGACATAGGGCAGATCGTAGGTCCGGAATTCGTTGATCAGCTGGATGATGATGGTGATCGCCGCGACCGGCCGAAGCATCGGCAGCGTGATGTAGAGGAATTGCTGCCAGCCGCGCGCGCCGTCCACTTCAGCAGCCTCATAGGGATCGCGCGGCAAAGCGGCGAGCCCCGCGGCGAGGATCAGCACGACGAAGGACATTTGCTGCCAGATGTCGATCGCCGCCATCGTCCAGAGTGCCATGCCTGGCGTGCCTAGCCAGTCGAGGCGCGGCAGGCCTGATATCTCCATGAGATGATTGGCGATGCCGAGATTGGGCTGGAGCAGCATGCGCCAGATCAGGGCGACGCTGATCGGCGACATCGCCATGGGAATGGTCAGAACCGCGAAATAGACCGGCTTCATCCGGACCGTCCGGTTGAGCATCAGGGCAATGCCGAGCCCGATCACGAATTCGCCGACCACGGTCACCGCCGAATAGCGCACGGTGAGCCAGAGCGCGTTCCAGAACAGCTCATCGCCGATCATCGAAGCGAAATTCTTGAACCCGACAAGCGGCAGGAGCTGCGGCTTGATCAAGGTCATCGAGGAGATCGAGAGGATGCAGGCATAGGCCAGGGGAAAGCCCATCACGATCGCCAGCAGCAGCAGGCCGGGCAAGGCAAAGGCCCAGCCGGTCCGCCACTCGCGGCCACGGGCAGCCCATCCTTTTTTGATCGCATTGTGCATCGTGGCCGAGCCTTGGTCGGGGTGGCGTTGCTGATCTCGTCAAGATCCGGGGTCTGGAAAATCCGGCGCGGCTGACATCGCCGCGCCGGGTCTCCTTGCCGAGCCGGACCGCTATTTGTCGAGGAGCCCCTGCAGGCCGTCGGAAGCTGCCTTCAGCGCCGCGTCCGATGTCGCCTGGCCGCCAGCCGCCAGCGAAAGCTGGGTACCGAGCAGATCCTCGTATTGCGCCGAATAGGTGAAGATCGGGAACGACTTGCCGGTCGCCACCACATCCTGGGCGGTCTTGTAGAAGGGATATTTCGCCAGCACCGCCGCATCGGCATAGACATCGCTGCGCACGGGCGCGTGGCCCTCGAGCGCGCGCTTCACCGAAACATCCTTGCTCTGCACCCACTGGATGAAGGTCCAGGCGGCTTCCTGCTCTTCCGGCGACGTGTTCTTGGGAATGCCCCAGCCCCAACCGCCGCTCTCGCCATGGCCGCCCGGCATCACCGACAGGCCGACCTTGCCGGCGACCGTCGGACACTTCACGGCATCGTCCATCTGCGGCAGCATCCACCAATAGGTGACCATGCTGAAGGCGGAACCGCTGCACATCAGACGCATGGTGTCGTCGAGCGTGGCCGACACGGCACCCTGCTGGGCGCCGTGCTGGAGATTGTCGACATAGAGATCGAGCGCCTTCTTGGCCTCTGCCGTGTCGAGGCTCGCCTTGCCGTCGGCATTGAGATAGCTGCCGCCGGCGGAGAACAGGTAGTTGGAGAATTCCATGCTGTTGGGATCGCCGCGCTGGCCCTGCATCGCGGCCCCGGCGACACCGGCATTGGCCTTCATGAATTTGGAAATCGCCACATAATCTTCGAGCGTCGTCGGCAAAGCGAGCTCCTTGCCGGTTGCCGTCTTGTAGGCGGCCTTGAGCTTCTCGTCGCCGATCAGGTCCTTCCGGTAGAGGAGGCCCATCGAGTAGTTGTACATGGGCACCAGGAACAGCTGGTCCTCGGTTCGGCCGAGCAGGTCAAGCGTCGAGGGAATGAAGGGGCTCAGATCGTATTTGGATTTCTCGACGAAGGGTTTCAGGTCGGCCAGCCAGCCGGCCGCCGGAAATTCGCCGGCCCACAGGAAGTCGACCTCGAGCACATTGTAGTAGCTCTGCGGCGCGGTCAGCTGCGACACCAGCTTGTCGTGCATGTCAGGATAGCCGATCTTCTCAAACTCGACCTTGATGCCGGTCTGCTTCTCGAATTCGGGCAACAGCGCTTCAATGATCTTGGTTTCCGGCACGTCCTCCATCAAGGCGTGCAAGGTGATGGGCTCAGCCGCCCTGGCCGGAAGCGATGCGCTGACAACAGCTGCCCCGCTCACGGCCGTCATCAGCATTTTGATCAAGGTCTGCTTGTTCCAAGTCATAACTCTCTACTCCTCTTTCCCTCTGGACGCGGCGGTGATCCCGCCACGATTTCATAACCGGCTAGCGAGCCATGTCGGCTCTCGGAGCGGCCGGCCTATTTCACGCTGCCGAACGTCAAGCCCTGGACGATGAAACGCTGGATGAAGCGGGAAGCCACGACCAGCGGCAGGATGGCAAGGACGACGCCGGCAGAAACCTTGGCGATCTGGACGCCGTTCGAGGTCTGCAACGCCGCAAGCGCAACCGGTATGGTTGCCGTCTTCGGCCCGCTCAAAACCAGGGCAAACAAAAACTCATTCCAAGCCAGGATGAAGCCGAGCACGCCGGCGGCCGCGATACCGGGCATCGACACCGGCAGGACAATACGCCAGAAGGCGCCCCAGGCGGTCGCGCCGTCGGTCATCGCCGCCCATTCCAGATCGACTGGAATGCCCTCGAAGAAGCCCATCAGGATCCAGGTCAGGAAAGGCAGGTTGAGCGCGGCATAGACGATGATCAGCCCCGTCAGCGAATTGCTGAGCTCCAGGCTTCGGAACAGCGTGAAGGTCGGCAGCACCAGCGCCACGGGCGGCAACATCTGCGTCGCCAGAACGGCAAAACGCGCCCAACGACCGCCCGTGCGGAAGCGGGCGAAGGCATAGCCGGTGGTGGCGGCAAAAGGCAATGCGAGCAGAACCGAGCCGAGCGCGACGATCAGGCTGTTGAGGTACGACTGACCGAAGCGGCTCGACAGCAGCGCCGAATAATTGTCCGTCGTAAAGGCCGGCATCAGCTCGTTGCTGTAGGACAACTGCTCGGGGACGAAGCTTGTCCGCAGCACCCAGAGCGGCGGCAGCAGCACGATGGCGCAGACGACAATCAGCCCGAAATGCAAGCCGAAGCGGCGACGAAAGGCCGGCCGTTCGTTTCTGTCCATGCTGGTCATCGCGTGGCCCCCATGAGGCTCGGCCGCGCGATGACCAGTTCGGTTTCGGGATCAAAGAGGTGCATCGGCAGCGGGTCGATGTAGAGTTCGACCATCGAGCCGACGGGCGCCGTGAAATAACGGCTGAGGCGGGCGGCGATCTCAAACGGCTTGTCGCCCCCCGCGGGGTGAGCATCATCCCTGCCGGTGGCGTGACCGGCAATCTGGCCGATCAGGACGTTCTCGGCGCCGAGAGCCTCGACGGCCACGACCCGTACGGCAATCTTCTGCCAGTCCGGCTTGTCGGGGCTTTCGTGGAAATCCTCGGCCCGCACGCCCAGAATGACGCGGCGCCCGGCACGCTCGCCATAAGCGTTGCGGTGGCGGGCGGGGACGGCAAGCACGGCACCGCTGTCGGTCAGGACGGAGAGCCCTTCGCCAGGTGCGGCCTGAAGCGTGGCCGGAATGAGGTTCATCGGCGGCGTCGCCAGGAAGCGTGCGACGAAGGTGTTGACCGGGTCGGCATAGACTTCAAGCGGCCGGCCGGCCTGGATCAGGCGACCATCGCGCATGATGCATATGCGATCGCCCATGGTCATCGCCTCGACCTGGTCGTGGGTGACATGGACGATGGTGCGGCCGAGGCGCCGGTGCAGCTTCACGAGTTCGAGCCGCATCTCGGCACGCAGTTGCGCATCGAGATTGGACAGCGGTTCGTCAAGCAGGAAGGCCGCCGGTTCGCGAACGATCGCCCGGCCGAGCGCGACACGCTGCCGCTGGCCACCCGAAAGCGCTGCCGGCTTGCGGCCGAGAAGATTCTGCAGACCGAGCAGGTTAGCGGCGTCTGCAATCTTGGCATCGATGACCGCCGCGTCGGTGCCGCGCATCTTCAGCCCGAAGGCCATATTCTGCCGCACCGACATATGCGGATAGAGCGCGTAGCTCTGGAACACCACGGCGACGTTTCGGTCGCGCGGGGCGACATTGGCGACGCTCTTGCCACCGATGCGGAGATCGCCGGAGGAGATACTCTCCAGACCGGCAATCATCCGCAGCGTCGTCGACTTGCCGCATCCCGACGGACCGAGAAAGATCACGAATTCACCATCGGGAATGGTGAGATCGACCTCATGCACCCCGTAATTGCCATTGCCGTAGAGCTTGGAAACGCGATCGAGCTCGATAGACGCCATAGACTTTCCTCATGAACCCGTCTGACCCGGCTGACGCCGAAGGCCGAAGTCGAGCGAACGGTCATCTTAGAGAACAAAATATAACATTAAAAGCCTAACTTCTGATCATATGTGTTCACTTTTTTGGATAGGCGCGTGCCCGCATCAGGATCCGGCTACAGCCGCCGAAAGGCCGTCAGGTCATGTA
>NZ_RZRR01000275.1:0-6063 GCF_003998555.1 Mesorhizobium sp. M7A.F.Ca.CA.002.09.1.1
TATTATTATCCCGTTCCGTACCAGAGACCGGGCATTACCTCGCCAAATCCAAAGGCCACCGTTGAGATCAGACCGGAGGCCAGCAATCTCACCCAGAGCGTTACACGGCAGGTCGAGGAACCGGCCGCACCCAGTCAGCAAACCAACGGGGAAGTGCTTCAAGGCCGCGCATCGGCAGTTGATGGCGATACAATTGAGATCAATGGGACGCGCGTTCGGTTCAACGGCATCGACGCACCCGAGTATGATCAACAGTGCGAGGATGCGAAGCACTTTCGGTATTCATGTGGATGGCAGGCCAAAACTTCCCTCGAAAAATTCATGGCTAAATCGAAGCCCTTACGATGCGAGTTTGTCACTTGGGATCAATACGGACGCTTCGTTGGCAATTGCTACCGGGCGGACGGAGCCGACGTGGCGGCCTGGCTCGTCAAGAATGGGCTGGCCCTCGACTGGCCCAAATACAGCCATGGCGGCTATGCATCCCAACAAGCGGTCGCCAAGGCTGCCAAGCTCGGCCTGTGGAAAGGCTTCTTCGAAGACCCATGGACGTGGCGCGCCGAGCACGCCGAAGATACGCAGCCCGCGGCCAATCAGCCTCTCGGTATCATAGGCCGTCAGGCTCAGTCACAAGGCTATTCGTGCGAGCCTCGCCGTAAATGCTCTCAGATAAGCTCTTGCGCTGAAGCCCAATGGTATCTCAGCAACTGCTCATGGGGCGGCAGGCTGGATCGCGATAGTGACGGGATTGCGTGCGAAACGCTTTGCTAAATACCGAGAACGACGGAGGACTGGTCAGTGGCCCAACAGTCGAGAAATTCCGGTTTGGAGCCCCTCTTTCTCTCTTTTGGTCGGTACGGGTACACTGGTTTGATCCTACGGTGATCTATTACCGGGGCTAGTCGCAACAGGATATCCCCGTTGGGGCTTGCTGATCGGTTCGCTGCTAGGCACATTCACCGCATGTGCAATCTCTACAACATCACCACGTCACAAGAGGCGGTCCGCCAGTGGACCCGGACTTTGCGGGACATCCTAGGCAACCTTGAACCGTCCGTTGACATCTATCCCAACCAGCCCGGCCCAGTGGTGCGTAACGCCCCTGAAGGCCGTGAGCTAGCCAATCTCCTGTGGGGAATGCCGACGCCGGCCGAGCGCGTCAAGGGCAAGGCTGACTACGGCACTACCAACATTCGCAACCCGCAGTACAGCCATTGGCAACAGTATGTCGGCGTCGAGAACCGTTGCGTGGTGCCGGTAACAAGCTTCGCAGAGCCCAGCCCAACTCCCGGCGATAAAGACCGCGAGACAGGCATTCAGCGGAACTATTGGTTCGCGCTCAATGAGGACCGCCCGTTATTCTTCTTCGCTGGCCTCTGGACGCCATGGCATGGGGTCCGCAAGGTAAAGGACGGCCCCGGCGATTTCGAGCTTTACGGTTTCATGACGACCGCGCCCAATGCCCTCATCAAGCCGATCCATGAAAAAGCTATGCCGGTGATCCTGAGGACGCAAGAGGAAACAGAGACTTGGCTGACAGCGCCATGGTCGGAAGCGAAGCGGCTACAACGCACAGCGCCGGATGATGCTCTTGTGATTGTCGAGAAGCCTGCCACACAGATCAAGTTTCCCGAGCAGGCACCAGTACCGCCAAGCCAAGGCTCGTTGTTCTAGATGGCTGGCCTTCGGATACTCTCGGACGTTGCACCGGGCCTTGCGATTGCCATCTTTCTTACAATCTTGGTCGTGATGTTTTTTCGTCGTAAGCGGCGCTAAGCAAATCGGCGGCACGTGATTGAAATGTTGGGCTGTTAGCGCCAGTTATTCATCCCTCCAGATCACGCGTCGTACCATGCGGATTTCAACAAGTCGCCTCACGCGTATCTTCATGCCCTCCGATGCGCTTGGCAGCAGAATGTCCACATCAAGCTCGCGGCGTTTGCAGCGCTCGCAGCGCATGTGCCGGTCAACGTCCCAAAACGGAATGTCCCCCACCAATTTGGCGAGGTCCCCGGGGAGATAGTGGCGTGTAATGTTGCAGTTGATGCACCGGACACGGATTAGCTGACCAACCTCATGCGCTCGGCACAGGGTCTGGACAAGGCGGCGCGGTCGTCTGCTCTGTTCCGGCATAGCCAAAAATAGGAATGAGTTCCTCGCCGAGTCAATTCACTCTTGACATTTATGTTCCCTTTTTGTTCACTACGCCCATGCAGCGTATGGAGTAATGCCATGGATCGAATTGTGACACTGAACAGCCGCCAGGAGGCTGCCCTCCAGGCCCACGCCGAGGATTTCATTGCAGTCCACAAGGGTGATGTGATGAAAGCGCTCAAGGAAATGATCGTGCTCAACGGGCACCTTCAGGAACGACTTGACGCACTCACCCCGCAGCGCCGCGCGACGCGTTAGGAGTAGGCACCATGGGCACAATGCACTTCGACACCGAAGCCAAATCCGAACTGCACTCTGAAGCGGTGAAGCTGATCGCCCGCTACGACAGCCCTCTTGAGACCGTGAAGGCGCTCATGGCCTACAACTGTGAGCTTGAGACCCAGATACTCGCCATCGCCCATCGGCATCCGGGGATAGTTTCAATCGGGTACGATCCTACTCCGCCTGTGCTGGAGTGACCTTCAATGAGCCGCCTGATCTTTGCAGGAGAGCTTGAGAGCGCCGCCGACCAGATAGCGGACATATCCCGCGCCGACCTTCAAATTGTACTTCGTAGGGCCGCCCTGATGCTTAGAAACGTCGCCGGTGTCGATCTGGGCACGAGAACAGACGAATTACTTTTTGGAATCGCAGCGGAGATGGAAGTTTCCAAGTCCGATTTGATCAAAACGATCGTCAGCGACTGGCTAATTGCCAATGCTTATCTGCCTGTTCCGCTAGAGCTTGACGAAGGCAACGAGACACCATTTAAAATCTGAGCATGAAACCCGGCGTCTTCCGCTATGCCCGCGCAAAATACGCCTTGTACCACTCGACGAACCGCCCGACGCCCTCGGTCACTGTCGTCGTCGGGCGGTAGCCGACCGCCTGCTCCAGCGCCGAGGTGTCGGCGAAGGTATCGGGCACATCGCCGGGCTGCAGCGGCAAGAGTTCGACGATGGCTTTGCGGCCGAGCGCGTTTTCCAGCGCCTCGACATAGGCGGTCAACTTAACCGGGTTGTTGTTGCCGATGTTGAAGATGCGCCAGGGGGCGCTGCTTGTGGCCGGATCCGGACGGCTGGAGTCCCAGGCGGCATTGCCCGTGGCCGGGCTGTCGCTGGCACGGATCACGCCTTCGGCGATGTCGTCGACATAGGTGAAGTCGCGCGTGTGGTTGCCGTTGTTGAACAGTTTGATCGGCTCGCCAGCAAGGATGTTTTTGGTGAACAGGAACAGCGCCATGTCCGGGCGCCCCCAGGGGCCATAGACGGTGAAGAAGCGAAGCCCGGTCGTCGGCAGCCCGAACAGATGGCTGTAGCTGTGCGCCATCAGCTCGTTGGCGCGCTTGGTCGCGGCGTAGAACTGCAGCGGGTGGTCGGCCGGACGATGCTCGGAAAACGGCATGTCGGTGTTGGCGCCGTAGACACTCGAGGTGCTGGCATAGGTCAGGTGCGCGACGGCGCTGTTGCGGCAGGCCTCCAGCATGTTGGTGTAGGCGATGATGTTGCTTTCGACATAGGCGTGCGGGTTTTCCAGGCTGTAGCGAACCCCTGCCTGGGCGGCGAGATGGATCACCCGGTCGAATGCGTGGTCGGCAAAGCAGGCGTCGACCACGCTCTTGTCGGCGAGATTGCCGCGGATGAAATGGTAGCCGGCATTGGTCTTGCGGCTCGCCTCGTCCAGGAGCCGCAGTCTCGCCTCCTTGATTTCCGGATCGTAGTAGTCGTTGACGTTGTCGATGCCGACGACCTCGTCACCGCGCTCCAGCAGCCGCTTGGCTACGTGATACCCTATGAAGCCGGCCGCGCCGGTGACCAGAACCTTCATCAGAAGCGCCCATCCGTGACATGCCTGGGAAACAGACCCTTGATGTCGTAAATGACGCCGGGGGTCTTGCAAAGAGCCTGCAGGCCGTCGACGCCCAGAGCGCGGAACTGCCTGTGGCCGACGGCCACGATAACGACGTCAATGTCCTTCATTCCTCAGGTCCGGACATTTTCCTCAAAGGCCACCCCCATCACCAGAATCCGACTGCCAACGACCAAGAGCTACGACAGCGCGGCTGCTCCAGCAAGCATCTATTTCTCGGATCAACAGTGCGGGAACTTTTGATCAACAGCATTGCTTTATGCGATTGAAAAGATACCGTCTGCAACGCACCAACGCCGAACGATAGGGCCAATAATGCGATGTAATTTCCAGCACCGCTTCGGCGATCAACCCCTTGGCAAGTCGCCTGGGAGCCGAGACAGATCGATCTAGAGAGCGGAGATATTGCGTTCCGAAGCAGCTGTATGTTGGTGTCGTCGGGACGGCAACCTAATCAGATGCGTATGGCCGGCGGAGGGTACCGATCATCGGCCATAAGATCGGCCAAACATCCGGGCAAATTCGAAATATATCTTTATAATTACGTATTTAGCAGAAGCCAAGATCGGCCAGACATGGAAGAAAGCGTTTCAACTACATTCACCCGTTCCCCGACGGCAATGGCCGCGTCAGCCGTTTGATGAGCCACGCCATGGCCCATGAGGCTGGGATCGCCGCGCACGGGCTGTGGTCGATCTCACGCGGTCTAGCGCGCGGCGTGAAAAGCCGCACGGACTACAAGCGCATGATGGATCATGCCGATATGCCCCGCCAGGGTGATCTCGACGGACGGGGCAACCTCTCCGAGCGCGCACTCGGCGACTTTACGCTATGGTTCATGCAGGTGTGCATCGATCAGGTGAACTTTATGACCGGCTTGTTCGATCTCGACACGCTCGCGAAGCGGCTGCGTCGCTACGTCGAGCGCAGTGGCCTCAAACCCGAAGCCGCCCGCCTCCTGGAGGAAGCGCTAATGCGCGGCGAATTTGAACGCGGCGAAGCGTCTCGCATTAGCGGACTACCCGAACGCACGGCGCGTCGCGTGTTCAATGAGGTGATCGCGCTCGGTCTGTTGGCGTCGGAAACACCCAAAGGTCCGGTGTCGATACGCTTTCCGGCCAACGCATTGGATTCACTGTTTCCGAAGCTGTTTCCAGAAACCTAAGTGTGATTACTTGGCAGACGCCACGCTGAAATCCGCCAATCACCCCACGCCAGCCAAGGCTTGATTGCTCAAGCCGCTGGTCTGCTCGGGCTTCAGCCGCGCTTGAGCAGCGTCCAGACGGCCGGCACCAGGCTTGCCGCGAGAGCCACCTTGATCAGGTCGCCGACGATGAACGGCACGACGCCGAACTGCCACGACTTTTCCGGACCGATGAGCAGCGCCAGCCAGGCAAAGCCCATCGCCATCATGACGACTTCGCCAACCAGCATGGCGTTGAAAAGCTTGATCGGATGGCGGTCCCAGCCGCGATCCGCCGCCCAGCCGACAATGGCCGCCATGACCACGAAGCCGGCGAGATAGCCGCCGGTCGAGCCGAGCATGTAGGCAATGCCGAGACCCTTTTCAGGCGTGCTCTGGAAGACGGGGAAGCCCATGGCGCCCTCGGCCATGTAGAGCAGCAGGGTGGCGACGCCGAGACGCATGCCGAAAGCGGCGGCAATCAGCAGCACGGCCAGCGTCTGCATCGAAATGTCGACCGGCCCGAGCATCACCTTGGTCTTGGCCGACAGTGTCAGCACAAGCGTTCCGGCGATGGCCAGGAAAAGCTGCGTTGCCAGCCGCGCCGCGCCGCTTTGCGGCAGAGCCAGAGAAACAAGCGGACGCATCGTAGTTGCAATTGCCATGGTATTTCCCCAATCCGATTGCCGCTACCAGATGTTCGCGGCCTCACATCCTCCTATATTGGCTTGCGTGTTATGCGGCAATCGGTTTTGCCGTTTCCCCAAACAAGGCACCGATGCATGGCACTGAAGTTCGAGACCGGCTTCGACCCCCTCTATGGCCAGGGGGTGAGCGTCGCGCCCGATGTCCAGCGC
>NZ_RZRR01000276.1:0-6050 GCF_003998555.1 Mesorhizobium sp. M7A.F.Ca.CA.002.09.1.1
TGTCTGCGGCGAAGAGACGGCGCTGCTCGATTCGCTCGAGGGCAAGCGCGGCATGGTGCGGGCAAAGCCGCCTCTGCCTGCGCATAAGGGGCTGTTCGGCAAGCCGACGGTGATCAACAACGTCATCAGCCTAGCCTCTGTGCCCGTCATCATGGACAAGGGTGCGGCCTTCTACAAGGATTTCGGCATGGGCCGCTCGCGCGGCACGATCCCGGTCCAGATCGCCGGCAATGTCAAATTTGCAGGGCTGTTCGAAGCCGCTTTCGGCATGACGCTTGGCGAGATCGTCGACGAGATCGGCGGCGGCACGGCCACCGGCCGGCCGGTCAAGGCAGTGCAGGTCGGCGGACCGCTCGGCGCCTATTTCCCGCGCGCGCTGTTCGACACGCCATTCGACTATGAAGCCTTCGCGGCCAAGGACGGGCTGATCGGCCATGCCGGTATCGTGGTGTTCGACGACACCGCCGACATGCTGAAACAGGCGCGCTTCGCCATGGAATTCTGCGCCATCGAAAGCTGCGGCAAGTGCACGCCCTGCCGCATCGGCTCGACGCGCGGTGTCGAGACCATCGACAAACTCGCCGCGGGCATCGAGCCGGAGAAGAACCTCGCTCTGGTCACCGACCTCTGCAACACGATGAAATTCGGCTCGCTCTGCGCGCTGGGCGGCTTCACGCCCTACCCTGTGATGAGCTCGATCACCCATTTCCCCGACGACTTCAAGCCCGCGCCCGTGCGCGTGGCTGCCGAATAGGAGCTGGCAGATGAACATCAAGGCCGACTTCCCATCCCTCGTCGAAGAGATTGACTACGGAACCCCGCAATCGAAGGCGCAGAAGCAGGTCACGCTGAACGTCGACGGGCGCAGCATCACCGTGCCGGAAGGCACCTCGATCATGCGTGCCGCGATGGAGGGCGGGGTCGAAATCCCGAAGCTCTGCGCCACCGACATGCTGGACTCCTTCGGTTCGTGCCGTGTCTGCCTTGTGGAGATCGAAGGACGCGGCGGCACGCCGGCATCCTGCACGACGCCTGTCGGCGAAGGCATGATCGTGCGCACGCAGACCGAGCGGCTCGATGCCATTCGCCGTGGCGTCATGGAGCTCTATGTCTCCGACCATCCGACCGGCTGGAACGAACAGGCCGGAACCGGCGCCAGCGAGTTCGACGCGGTGGCGAAGTCGATCGGCCTGACCGAGAACCGCTACGGCATCGAGGGCCGCAACCACGTCAAGCCGGAAGGTGGCGTGGCGCCCGGCCATGGCTCGCTGGCAGTCGATTACATCGCCCGCGACGAATCCAACCCCTATTTCACCTATGATGCCTCGCAATGCATCGTCTGCTCGCGCTGCGTGCGGGCGTGCGAAGAAGTGCAGGGCACGTTTGCGCTGACCATCGAGGGACGCGGCTTCGAATCCCGGGTTTCGGCCGGAATGCACGAGGCGTTCATCGATTCGGAATGCGTGTCCTGCGGCGCTTGCGTCCAGGCCTGCCCGACCGATGCGCTGCGTGAGAAGACGGTGCTTGCCAAGGGCCTGCCGGAGCGCTCGGCCGTCACCACCTGCGCCTATTGCGGCGTCGGCTGCTCGTTCAAGGCCGAGGTGAAGGGTGACGAAGTCGTTCGCATGATGCCCTACAAGGAGGGCAAGGCGAACCACGGCCATTCCTGCGTGAAGGGCCGTTTCGCCTATGGCTACGCCACCCACAAGGACCGCATCCTGTCGCCGATGATCCGCGAAAAGGTCACCGATCCGTGGCGCGAAGTAAGCTGGGAAGAGGCGATCGCCCATACCGCCAAGGAATTCCGCCGCATCCAATACCAGTACGGACGCACCGCGATCGGCGGCATCACCTCGTCGCGCTGCACCAATGAGGAAACCTACCTCGTCCAGAAGATGGTGCGGCAGGGTTTCCGCAACAACAATGTCGACACCTGCGCACGCGTCTGCCATTCGCCGACGGGCTACGGGCTCGGCCAGACATATGGCACGTCTGCCGGCACGCAGGATTTCGATTCCGTCGACTTCACCGACGTCGCCGTCATCATCGGCGCCAATCCGGCTTCCGCTCACCCGGTGTTCGCCTCGCGGCTCAAGAAGCGGCTGCGCCAGGGCGCCAAGCTGATCGTGCTCGATCCGCGCCGCACCGAGATGGTCAAGTCGGCTCATATCGAAGCGGATTACCACCTGCCGCTGAAGCCCGGCACCAATGTGGCCGTGCTGACGGCGCTGGCGCATGTGATCGTCACCGAGGGCTTGTTCGACGAAGCCTTCATCCGCGAACGTTGCGACTGGACGGAGTTCCAGGATTGGGCATCGTTCGTCGCCTTGCCGGAAAACAGCCCCGAAACCGTCGGCAAATTGTCCGGCGTCGATCCCGAGCTGATCCGCGGTGCTGCGCGTCTCTACGCCACCGGCGGCAACGGCGCGATCTATTACGGCCTGGGCGTGACGGAACACAGCCAAGGTTCGACCACTGTGATGGCAATCGCCAATCTCGCCATGGCCACCGGCAATATCGGCCGGCCCGGCGTCGGCGTGAACCCGCTGCGCGGCCAGAACAACGTGCAGGGCTCCTGCGACATGGGTTCCTTCCCGCACGAACTGCCGGGCTATCGCCACATCTCCGGCGAAGCCGTGCGCGATATCTACGAGACCTTGTGGGGCGTAAAGCTGGACGACGAACCCGGCCTGCGCATCCCCAACATGCTGGACGCCGCCGTCGACGGCAGCTTCAAGGGCATCTACATCCAGGGCGAAGACATTCTGCAGTCCGATCCCGACACCAAGCATGTCGCAGCCGGCCTTGCCGCGATGGAATGCGTCGTCGTGCACGACCTCTTCCTCAACGAGACGGCGAACTACGCGCATGTCTTCCTGCCGGGCTCGACCTTCCTGGAGAAGGACGGCACCTTCACCAACGCCGAGCGCCGCATCAACATGGTGCGCAAGGTTCTTGAGCCGAAGGCGCGCTACGCCGATTGGGAGGCGACGCAGGAGCTTGCCCGCGCGATCGGGCTGGACTGGAACTATAAGCATCCCTCCGAAATCATGGACGAGATCGCGATGACCACGCCGAGCTTCGCCGGCGTCTCCTTCGAGCTGCTCGACCGTGTCGGGTCCGTGCAATGGCCCTGCAACGAGAAGGCGCCGCTCGGCACCCCGATCATGCATA
Source organism: Mesorhizobium sp. M7A.F.Ca.CA.002.09.1.1 (assembly GCF_003998555.1). Lineage (NCBI taxonomy): Bacteria > Pseudomonadati > Pseudomonadota > Alphaproteobacteria > Hyphomicrobiales > Phyllobacteriaceae > Mesorhizobium > Mesorhizobium sp. M7A.F.Ca.CA.002.09.1.1. The sequence continues at coordinate 3,175 of NZ_RZRR01000276.1, forward strand.
TCGACGGGTTCGTGCGCGGCAAGGGCAAGTTCATCCGTACCGAATATGTGGCGACGGACGAAAGGACGGGGCCGCGCTTCCCGCTGCTGCTCACCACCGGCCGCATCCTGTCGCAGTACAATGTCGGCGCGCAGACCAGGCGCACCGACAACAGCATGTGGCACTCGGAGGACCGGCTGGAGATTCATCCGCACGACGCCGAGAACCGCGGCTTGCGCGACGGCGACTGGGTCCGGCTGACCAGCCGCTCGGGCGAGACGACGCTGCGCGCGCTGATCACCGACCGGGTGTCGCCCGGCGTGGTCTACACGACGTTCCACCATCCGGACACGCAGGCCAACGTGATCACCACCGACTTCTCCGACTGGGCGACCAACTGCCCGGAATACAAGGTGACGGCGGTGCAGGTCGGCGCCTCCAATGGGCCGTCGGAATGGCAGCGCGACTATGACGAGCAAGCCAAGCAGAGCCGGCGCATCGCGTCTTTGCAGGCGGCGGAGTAGTCTTGAGCGCGCGGCGCAAAGCCACGACGCAGGTATCGCGGCTGGCGCACCGCGCCAGCGGCACTGCTACGGCGAACCGCATGGTGCCGGAAGAGACGCCGGTGGCGTTCTCCTTTGCCGGCACCACGCATGCGGTGATGATGGCAAGCCCGGCCGATTTCGAGGATTTCGCGCTTGGCTTCTCGCTGACCGAGGGCATTGTAGCTGCGCCGGAGGAGATCGAAACCATCGAGGTCGAGGACCATGGCGCCGGCATCGACATCCAGATCCGGCTGAAGGACCGAGCCAACACGCGCTTCGAAGCGCGGCGGCGAAGGCTCGCGGGTCCGGTCGGCTGCGGGCTCTGCGGCATCGAATCGATCGAGGAAGCGATGCGTTCGGTCGATGCGGTTGGTGTGTCAAAGCTTACGCTTGATGCCAACGATATTGTCCGTTCGGTCAAGCTTTTGTCGAAAGTGCAGCCGCTGCACACCGAGACCGGAGCCGTGCACGCCGCCGGCTTCTATGTGCCCGGCAAGGGCATCGTCATGGCGCGCGAAGATGTCGGCCGTCACAATGCGCTCGACAAGCTGGCGGGTGCGCTGGCCAAAGCCGGCATCGAGGGCGCATCCGGTGCTGTCGTGGTGACATCCAGGGTTTCGGTCGAAATGGTGCAGAAGACGGCTTCTATCGGTTCGGCCTTCATCATCGCCGTCTCGGCGCCGACCGCCCTTGCCATCCGCACGGCGCAAGAGTCCGGCATGACGCTGGTGGCGCTGGTTCGCGGCGACGATTTTGATATTTTCACCCACCCCGACCGGGTGATTTGCGGAGTTGCCAAGCATGTCGCATGACGAAGAACACATTATGAGCACTGCCGAGAAGCTGGTGCGCATGGCAAACCAGATCGCCGACTTCTTCCATTCCAAGCCGCGCGAGGAAGGCATTGCCGGCGTCGCCGAGCACATCAACAAGTTCTGGGAGCCGAGGATGCGGCGGCAGTTCTTCGAAATGCTGGACGACGGCACCGGGAACTTCAACGAGTTGGTGGTGGCCGCCTCCGCCAGGATCAAGCGACCGATCACGCCGGCTGCGGCCGACCTCAAACTCGGGCTCAAGCCCTCCCCTGCCGACGTCGCCGCCTCGCAGGAATAGCCGCCAAGCCGCGCCAACTTACATTCACAATCGCTAAAGTTTAAGCTGCCGCAATCTGCGCTGTTCTGCTATGGTTTGACGACCAGAAATCGTCAGGCCGGGGTGGAAATCTCGTGAGGCCGATCGAGACGCGATACGCCTGTAGCGGCGATGTGCGGATCGCCTATCAGGTGGTCGGGCAGGGATCGTTCGATCTCGTCTTCGTGCCGGGCTTCATTTCCAACCTCGACCTGCACTGGGAAGACGAGGGCTACACCAGGCTCTTGAAGCGGCTTTCGGCGTTCTCTCGGCTGATCCTGTTCGACAAGCGCGGCACCGGCCTGTCCGACCGTGTCGACGCGCATAACCTGCCCAGTCTCGAGACGCGGATAGACGATGTGCGCGCGGTAATGGACGCCGCTGGCAGCGGCCGTGCGGCGCTGCTCGGCTCCTCCGAAGGCGCGCCGATGGCAATGCTGTTCGCCGCCACCTATCCGGAGCGGACACGGGCGCTGGCGCTCTATGGCGGCTATGCGCATTTCCACAAATGGGTGATGTCGCCCGAACGCCTCGACGCTTTCATCGAGATGGCGGAGACAGCCTGGGGCACTGGCGCCACGCTGCCCCATTTCGCGCCGAGCCGGGTCGACGACGCGCATTTCGCCCAGTGGTGGGCACGTTTCGAACGATTGTCGGCGAGCCCGACGGCGGCGGCGGCGCTGGCGCGCATGAACGCCGACGTCGACATCCGCCATATCCTGAGCGTGATCAGCGCGCCGACGCTTGTAATCCATCGCCGCAACGATGCGCGGGTCGACCCCGACGCCAGCCGCTTCCTTGCACAGAAGATCCCCGGCGCCCGACTGGTCGAGATTCCCGGACGCGACCATCCGATCTGGACCGGCGATGTCGATGGGGTGGCCGACCTGATCGAGGAATTCCTGACCGGCGAACGCGCCGTGGGCGAAGTAGACCGCGTGCTGGCCGCACTGCTGGTGACACGCATCTACGACACGGCACGGCTCGGCGACCGGATGTGGAGCGAACGCAGCCAACGCTTCCAGGAAACCTGGCGGCTGCTGGTCGGGCGCCATGGCGGGCGCTCTGTGGGCCTGCATGGCGAGTTGATGATTTCGCGCTTCGACGGCCCGGCACGCGCCATACGCTGCGCGGCAGCGCTGCGCGAGGCGGCGCAGGAAATCGGCGTGGCAAGCGCACAAGGGGCGCATGTCGGCGAGATCGAAGTGCGCGGTCCACCCG
>NZ_RZRR01000277.1:0-6046 GCF_003998555.1 Mesorhizobium sp. M7A.F.Ca.CA.002.09.1.1
CCCGCGGCGCGACAGGCGCGCTTGGCGCCGCGGGCCGTGTCAGAACCGCCGTGTCCACGGAACCTGCAGCCGGTGGCGCAACAGGCGCCGGTGCTGGCTGGCGAAATTCCGGCGTGAACCGGTTGCCGTCGTCGCTGCCTCTTTTACCAAACATGATCGACTACCGATTCCACTGCTGAAGCGTCACTTCTTGTTGCGCGAGAGCTTGCCGAGCAGGCTGCCGAGCCCGGCCTTCTTCCTGATCTTGATTTCGCTGCGCCCGGTCAGCACATGCGCCATTTCGTTGATCATTGCGACGATCGGGTTCTTGGCATCCATTTCGCCAAGCATGCGTCCGTTGTTGGCGGCATTGCCGAACAGCAAGGGATCAAAAGCAATGACCGACATTGGCGACAGACCGAGCGGCTCGGCGAAATCGGCCGGCGAAATCTCCGGGCGTTTCGGGACGCCGGCCTGGTTGATGATCAGCTTGGGCGGCGGATCATTGGGACGAAGCCGCTTGAGCATATCGATGAGGTTCTTGGTGTTGCGCAGATTGGCAAGTTCCGGTGTCGCGGTGATGACGATCTCGTCGGCCTTGACCAAGGTGTTCTTGGTCCAGCCCGTCCAGGCATGGGGGACGTCGAGCACCAGAAGCGGCACGCTGCGCTGGGCGGTGTCGATGAGCTGAACGAAGGCCTCTGGATCGAAATCATAGACCCGTTCGAGCGTCGAAGGCGCCGCCAGCAGCGACAGATGCTCGGCGCACTGGGTCAGCAGCCGGTCGAGATAGACTTCATCGATGCGTTCCGGTGAAAACACCGCCTCGGCGATGCCTTGCGCCGGATCCTGGTCGAAATTGATGTTGGCGGTGCCGAAAGCCAGATCGAGATCGGCGACGACCACTTCGGATTTGAACAGGGAGGACATCGCCCAAGCCACATTGTGGGCGATCGTCGAGGAGCCGACACCGCCCTTGGCGCCGACGAAGGCGATCGAGCGGCCGAGCGGCTCGGCTTCCGGATCGATGAAAATCGACGACACCACGCTGACGATGTCGGCCATCGAGACCGGAGCGATCACATATTCGGAAATGCCGTTGCGGATGAGTTCCCGGTAGAGGCCGACATCATTGTAGTGGCCGATCACCACCACCTTCGACGTCGGATCGCAATATTCCGAAAGCTGGGCGAGTTGTTCCAGCAATTGCTTGGGCTCGCTGCGCGATTCCAGCAGGATCAGATTGGGCGTCGGCGCCGATTGGTAGAATTCGATGGCAGTGGGAACACCGCCCATGTGGACCTTGAGATGCGCCTTCGTCATGCGACGGTCCTCGCCGGCGCGCTCGACCGGGTTGGCAACACCCTCGGTCTCGCAGAATGCCTGGATCGAGATGCGCGGGATCGGCCGCAACGCCTGCATCGCGGCGATGTCCTGCTGCGAGGTATCGCTGCCGTCCACCGGGGCGTCGTAGGCAAGGTTGCTCATCGTCATGCTCTCTCCCGTGGCCTGTTCTATCCGAGATTTGCGGCTCAGTACGTCACTTCCGAATTGCCGAGGAACTCTTCCGAAATGCCTCTCTTTTGGTAAACATCGATGGCTTGGCTACGATTTGCCGGATCAATATTGGCAGATTTACGCGGGCCGAGCAGGTCGGCGGGATTGGCCATCTGGGCGGCAAGATTGTTCTGATAGGAGCAGCCGAAGTCGGCATAGTGCTTGTTCTCCGATGTCTCCATAAGATCTTCGGGCCAGCGGCCGCACTTATCGGTCTGGGCTTTCACCGAGATATAAGCAACGCGAATCGGGGCAGAGGCTTCGGCGGAGGCGGACTGATAGGAGGTCACGACAATCCGATTGCGCTTGATGCCGCTGGCAACCGCCAGCCGGGCGAAATCGCGGGCCGCCGTGGTCGCGGCGACCTCGTTGGCCGATCCGCTCGGGACCTGGATCGTCAGCGTCGGGGCGGCACTTCTGTCATAGCCATCCAGGAAGCCAAGAAGCGTATCGCGCTGGGAGCCGGTCATGCCGCGGTCACCGGCGCCGACAGGCAGGTCGATCTTCTGATTCTTCTCGGCGATGACGATCGGATGGTTGGTGCGGTAATCGTCCGGAATGGCGCCGACCGTGATGCTGTCGCGCTGGGCGCAGCCGGCGAGCAGCGCCGCCACCGCAACCGCCAGGACAGGAACGGCTCGCCGGCAGACCCGTGAACGGCCGAGACGGGTCGTTGCGGCGATGGTGCTTGCCTTCAATGCTGACTGAGACATGTCCGCTTCCCCGCTTACTTGTAGATGAAGCCGACAACGCCGTGGTAGCGGCCATTGGGCTTGTCGGTCTGCATGGTGCCGTAGACGCGATTGACGCGGCCAAGGAACATGCCGGCGCCATCGCTGGCGGCGTTGAAATTGTCGTCCGGCTTGGCAAGGTCGTTGCGCGCCACCGGCTTAACCAGATAGGGCGTGATGATGATGACGAGCTCGGTCTCGTTTCGCACGAAATCCCTGCTGCGGAAGAGCGCGCCAAGCACCGGGATCTTTGTCAATCCAGGCAATCCGTTGACGGCTTGCCTGACATCGTCGCGAACCAGGCCGGCGATCATCATGGAGCCACCGGATGGCAATTCCACCGTTGTGTCGGCAAGGCGCTTGCGCAGCGACAGGGCATTCATGCCGGGACTCGTCACGCCTGAGGAGAACGATACGGATCCCTCGGTTGTCGGCTCGGAAACCGACGTCCTGACTTTCAAACTTATGCGGCCGGGAGACAACACAACCGGCTGGAATTCCAGGCCGATGCCGTACTCGATCTTTTCGACGCTGTAGGTCTTCAGGCCGGTCTGGTTGTCTTGCGATACATTTGCCGAGACACCCGTGACCATATTGTATTCACCGCCGACCTTGAAGGTTGCCTTCTCGCCCGACACAGCCGTCAAGGTCGGCTCGGCCAAGGTCTTCATCACCCCGGACTGCTCCATAGCGTTCACATAAGCCTGCAGTCCTGAAGCGCCGATTTGAAAGCCGGAATTCGACAGCTGTTTGCCGAGACCCGTGAAGTTGTCGCTGATTGCGCCGTAACTAATGCCGTTGCTGCCGCCGCTGCCAACCATGTTGACGCCGAGCTGCTTCATCACCGAGCGGCTGACTTCGGCGACCGTGACCTTCAGCGTGACCTGGTCGTCGCCAATGATCTGGATCAGGTTGACGATCTGGCTGGTGCGGCGCTCCTGGTCCGGATTGTTGATGTCGACACCGCTCTGGGCCGAGCCGCCAGCCGCGGTCTGCGAATATTGTCCCGTCGTCGCTTCACCACCCGACACGAACATGTTCGCCAACTGTTCGGCGCGCTTGGCATCCAGGGGGGTATCCACGGTTCCTGTGAGAACGACGTTGTCGTTCAGCAGTTCCACCTTGACAGCCGACGTCGGCAGGAAGCGCCTGATATAATCTTCAAGGCCGGCAACGTCGCGTTCGACGGCCAGGTCCAGGCTGACGATCTGCTCGCCATTGGGGCCGAAGACAAAGATGTTCGTCTCGCCGACCGCCTTGCCGAACAGATAGATGCGCCTTGCGGTGCGGGTCACCGCATCGGCAACCGCCGGATTGGCGACGAGAATGTCATAGGCATCGCTCGGCAGGTCGATGACCACCGACTTGTTGAGGCCGAGCTTGACGCGCTGGGTGGCCGTCGATGCCGTGACCTGCGCGTTCTTTGCCTCGACGACGCTGCCTTGCACATTCGTTCCGACGAGCAGCAGGCCGAATGCCGCGGCTACGATTGCCGGCAGTTTGCCACCTAGCTTCATTTCCTTGCTCCCACTTCGGAAACTTCGCCCGACTTGATCAGCCTCACCGTTCCCCTGCGGCCATTGCCGGAAACGAGATAGTCGGCCTCACCCACATTCTTTTCCTGCGTGTCCGCGACCGCCCGCAGCGCCAGGGTCAGGCGATCCGCCATCTGCTGGGCGACGGTGATAATCTCCGCCTGCTTGGGCGTCAGTTCCAGCGTGGCGGTCTGGCCCACCCTGGTCTTCTTGCCTTCCTCGTCCTCCTGAATGGTCTGGTCGATGGCCAGGACGCGGATGTTCTTGAGGATGGTCTCGGTGTTGAAGCCGGCGGCACCGCTGGCGGCATCGGCCCTGCGGGTCATGATGACGTCGACGAAATCGTTGGGAAGAATGAAGCCGCCGGCCGACGTGTCGGCCGAGATGGCCGTGGCGACCGCCCGCATGCCGGAAGGCAGGATCGACGACATGAAGCTCTGCCCCTCCCCGATCAGCTTGGAACGCCGCAGCGGCTCTCCGGCATACATCGCCACACGGGCAATGGAACCCTTCAGCTTGTCCAGCGCCTCGGGCTCGGCGGTGCGGGTGATGAAATTCGCGTTGACGCCGTCGGCGGGCCAGGATTGCCAGGCGATGTTGTTTTGGATCGGGCTGCCCATCGGAACGTCGCCTGAAAGCACAAGCACATCCTGGAGTGCCACTGCCGGGGCCTGGGGAGCGGAATCAACGACGACCTGGGGCGGCGGTGCCACCATGTTCTTCGCGACATAGCCAGCGCCACCCGCCGCGGCCACCGCCACGCTCAGAATTATCAATCGCGATGCTGGCATCTGTCCGAACCCTTGCCCTGGCAAACCACGTAGCCAAGCCGGACTTTGCAGCGGCAATCGTCAAAACAAGGTTAATGTAATGCTTACGATCGTGATTAATTTAACGTTTACATAAATTAGCCGGACTATAGCCGGACCGGCCAAAACAGCCGGGCCGACCCCGTTGAGAACGGGGTCTCGGCAATGCTGACAGACAATAAAATAATATCGTGGTCAGGCCGCCAGCCTGGCCAGCGCCCATATCATCAAAGGCGAGTCCGGATAGGTCAGCAACCCGCCAAGGCCGAGCGCGACGCCATAGGGAACGCCTTTTGCCTCGTCGGCGAAATGGCGCAGAAACGGATTTTGGCCGGTAACGGCCGCAAGCATCGACTTCCGGTAGAGGATGATCGCGAGCGTCAGCAGGCCGCCGATGATTGTCGAGGCGACAAGATACTCCACGAGATTGACATTGAGGCCCATCCACATCGCGGTTGCGGCCAGAAGCTTGGCGTCGCCGCCGCCCATGCCGCCTATTGCAAACAGGCCGAACGTCACGGCCAGGACCAGGGCGCCGGCGGCGAAATGTCCGCCATAGGCCGCCCAGTCCATGCCTGTAAGGGGCGCGACCAGCGCGAAAACGACGACGAGCAGCACCGGCACGCGGTTGGCGATCGTCATCGACAGCATGTCGGAGATCGCGGCAAACAGCATGCAGAACGGAAAGACGACGAAGATCAGGGCTTCAAGCATCGGCGCCACGCCTATTGTCCGATTTTATTGGGCTCAATCTAAGATATGTTCGATTAACGATTGATGAGGCCAGGAACGAAAAGACGACCTATATTGGCAGCGGCATAAAAAAGGCCGCCACGCGGCGGCCCTTTTCCAGAAAATGCGATGCAAGTGCTCGGCGATAAGCCGATCAGCTGCCGGTCGGCGCGTTGTTCAGGGTGCTGCCAATGTTGGTGAACTTGGCATTCAGCGCATTGCCGAGCGTGCCGGCGCCAGTGATGATGGCGAGCGCGATGAGAGCGGCGATCAGACCATATTCGATAGCGGTCGCGCCGGATTCGTCCTTCACAAAACGTGCGATGAGATTAGACATTCGAGAGCTCCTACTCCACGTGTTACAGCACTTCCGTCAACTTCTGTGATGGTTGATCGGATGCTGCCAATCTAGGGAGAAGCTCTTTCGATCGGCTTAAGAAACAGCCTTACCGATTCCTTTCCCGGTTCGAACATATTGCGTGGTTAACTTCGGGCTAAAGTACCGCCGCGCCTTCCAGTCCCAGGTTTGGCAGGCTTGCGCCCCGACTGGACCGCGCCTCGCGGGGCGCCCTTATCGGCCATTGCAGGATTGGCAACATCGCAGGCTTAACCGTTGGTTCACCAATCTCGTTCATGTTCCGTTGATCAGTCCGCCTGCGTGGAGCGCCTCAATGGCCCAGCCGAGATCGTCAATCCTGATTGC
>NZ_RZRR01000278.1:0-6046 GCF_003998555.1 Mesorhizobium sp. M7A.F.Ca.CA.002.09.1.1
ATTCCCTTATATCGTGCCGGTCGATCCGTCACTGCCACGCGGCCCGCTGCCCGCGCGTGAAGCCATACTGGCCGGACCGGCTCCAGCCGAACTGGAAGGCGCCGACGAGATGGCGCGCCGCCAGCAGGCGGCATCGTTCACCGCTGCGACCGGCCAGCAGGAGCGGGTCGAGCAGGAGATCACCGAGATCGGCGGCGCGGTGCGCACCGCACTTTCGGTCGAACCGCGTGATGGGCGGCTTTGCGTGTTCATGCCGCCGGTCGAGGCGCTGGAAGACTATCTCGAACTGGTCGCGGCGGCCGAGAACGCGGCGAAGGCGATAGGCCTTCCCGTGCACATCGAAGGCTATGGCCCGCCGCACGATCCGCGCCTCAACGTCATCCGCGTCGCGCCTGACCCAGGCGTCATCGAGGTCAACATCCATCCTGCATCCAACTGGCAGGATTGCGTGGCGACGACGACGGCGATCTACGAGGAGGCGCGGCAGACACGGCTTGGCGCAGACAAGTTCATGATCGATGGCCGCCACACCGGCACCGGCGGCGGCAACCATGTCGTGGTCGGCGGTGCGACACCCAATGACAGCCCGTTCCTGCGAAGGCCGGACCTGCTGAAGAGCCTGGTGCTGCAATGGCAGCGCCATCCGTCGCTGTCCTACCTGTTCTCCGGCCTGTTCATCGGGCCGACCAGCCAGGCGCCACGCTTCGACGAAGCGCGTCACGACTCGCTCTACGAGCTTGAGATCGCTATGGCGCAGGTGCCGCATCCAGACCAGGGCAACGCACCCTTGCCATGGCTGGTCGACCGGCTGTTCCGCAATTTGTTGACCGACGTCACCGGGAATACGCATCGTTCGGAAATCTGCATCGACAAGCTGTTCTCGCCCGACGGACCGACCGGCCGGCTGGGGCTGGTCGAATTCCGCGGCTTCGAGATGCCGCCCAATGCGCGCATGAGCCTCGCGCAGCAACTTTTGGTCCGCGCCATCATTGCCCGTGCCTGGAAGAGCCCGCTCGACGGCCGTTTCGTGCGTTGGGGCACATCGCTGCATGACCGCTTCATGCTGCCGCATCATGTCTGGGCCGATTTCCTCGACGTGCTCGACGACCTCAAGCTCAACGGTTTTGAGTTCCGTCCCGAATGGTTCGACGCCCAGCTCGAATTCCGCTTCCCGTTCTGCGGCGAGGTTCAGCATGCCGGCATCAAGCTGGAACTGCGCCAGGCGCTGGAGCCGTGGCATGTGATGGGCGAGCAAGGCGCGATCGGCGGCACCGTGCGCTTCGTCGATTCCTCGGTCGAACGGCTGCAGGTCAAGACCGAAGGGCTGAACCCGGAGCGCCACGCAGTCGTCTGCAACGGCCGCATCGTGCCGATGAAGGTCACTGAGAATCGCGAAGTGGCGGTGGCAGGCGTGCGCTTCAAGGCCTGGCAGCCGGCATCGGGCCTGCATCCGGCGCTGCCCGTCAACACGCCGCTGGTCTTCGACATCTATGACCGATGGTCGGGCCGTGCGGTCGGCGGCTGCGTCTACCACGTCGCCCATCCCGGCGGGCGCAATTACGACACCTTTCCGGTCAATGGCAACGAGGCGGAAGCTCGGCGGCTCGCCCGCTTCGAACCGCGTGGCCATACGCCATCCGCCTATGTGATCCGTGAAGAACAACCGGCGGAAGATTTCCCGATGACCCTTGACCTTCGGCGGCCGGCAAGACTCTGATCAGCAATGGCAAAGGGGAATCACAAGAGGGGACGCGGCAAGCCGCAGACCCACAGCCTGCTGGAGCACTACCAGCCCATAGACGGCGTCGTCGACGAGATGGTCGATGCATCGGGCAATCCTCGCCCGGCCTGGAAGCATTTTGTCGAGGCGCTCGAGGAACTCGGTGCTGAAAAGCTCGGCCAGCGCTTTGCCCGCGCCGACCAGTATCTGCGCGATGCCGGCGTTTATTACCGCGTCTATGACAAGGCCGGCGCCAATGAACGCGAATGGCCGCTGGCGCATGTCCCGGTTCTCATCGAAGAGAGCGAGTGGGCGGCGATCAGCGCCGGCCTCGTGCAGCGCGCCGAACTGTTCGAGGAAACCATCGCCGATATATACGGGCCGAACCGGCTGGTCGAAAAAGGCATCCTGCCGGCGGGATTGATCGCCGCCAGCCCCGAATATTTGCGGCCTGTCCTCGGCACCAAGCCGGCCGGCGGCCACTTCCTGCATTTCTGCGCCTTCGAGCTCGGCCGTGGACCTGACGGCCAGTGGTGGGTGCTTGGCGATCGCACGCAGGCGCCGTCCGGCGCCGGCTTCGCACTGGAAAACCGCGTCGCCACCACACGCGCGCTGTCCGACATCTATGGCGAGATGCATGTGCACCGCCTTGCCGGCTTTTTCCGCCGTTTTCGCGACGCGCTGATCGGCATGGCCAAGGAGACCGACGGCCGCGTCGCCATCCTCACGCCGGGGCCGCTCAACGAAACCTATTACGAACACGCCTACATCGCCCGCTATCTTGGCATCATGCTGCTCGAAGGCGAGGATTTGACCGTTTCAGGCGGCCGGCTCATGGTACGCACGGTTTCCGGCCTGATGCCGATCAGCGTGTTGTGGCGGCGGCTCGATGCCGCCTTCGCCGATCCGCTCGAACTGCGCCCGGATTCGCAGATCGGCACGCCGGGCCTGGTCGAGGCGATCCGCCAGGGCGCGGTTGCTACCGTCAATGCGCTTGGCTCCGGCCTGATGGAGACGCGTGCGCTGCTCGCCTTCCTGCCCAAGATTTCACGGGCCTTGCGGGGCGAGGAATTGCTGCTGCCAAGCGTCGCGACATGGTGGTGCGGGCAAGCAACCGAACGCGCGCATGTGCTGGCCAACATCGATCGCATGGTGATCGGCCCGGCGCTATCGACGAGACTTGCCTTCGAGGATGACGATTCAACGAAGCTCGGTTCGGCGCTGTCGGCCGGAGAGCGGGCGGAGCTGGTGGCGCGCATCGAACGCGATGGCGGCGATTTTGTCGGCCAGGAAGCGGTGACGCTTTCGACGACGCCCGTCTATGTCGGCGGGTGGCTGGAGCCGCGGCCAGCGAGCCTGCGCGTCTACCTGGCGCGAACGCCGGAGGGCTGGACGGTGATGCCGGGCGGTTTTGCCCGCATCGGCCTGTCGCTCGACCCGACGGCGATCGCCATGCAGCGTGGCGGCCAGGCGGCGGATGTCTGGGTTGTCAGCGACAAACCGGTGGAGCGCGAGACGCTGCTGCCGCAGGAAGGCGACAGTTTCAGCCGCACCAGGCCCGGCAGCCTGCCCAGTCGCGCGGCGGAGAACCTGACCTGGCTCGGCCGCTACATCGAGCGCTCGGAAGACACGGTGCGCATCCTGCGCGCCTACCATGTGCGGCTCGCCGAAACGTCCGACCCGGACATGCCGCTGCTCGCCGACATCAGGGATTATCTCGAACCTTTCGGCATCGACGTCGAGACGGCGATCCCGTCAGGGCTGATCGGCACGCTGGATAGCGCGGTCTACAGCGCCGGGCAGATTCGCGACCGCTTCTCGCCCGACGGCTGGCTGGCGCTGAAGGACCTGTCGAAAACCATCCATCAGTTCGCAACGACGGTCGCGCCCGGCGACGACGCGACCCGGGCGATGACAGTCATCCTGCGTAAGCTCGCCGGCTTTTCCGGCCTGCTGCACGAGAACATGTACCGCTTCGCCGGTTGGCGCTTCCTCGAGATCGGCCGCCGGCTGGAGCGCGGCATCCAGATCTCCCGCACGCTGTCGCGGCTGACCAGCGCCAAGGCGCCGGACGGCGCGCTCGACATGATGCTGGAGATCGGCGACAGCGTGATGACCCATCGCCGCCAATATCCGGTGCAGGCCGGCCGGCGCACGGTGATCGACCTGCTGGCGCTCGATCCGCTTAACCCGCGCTCCATCCTGTTCCAGCTCGAAAGGCTGAAGGCCGAAATCGGCCTGTTGCCGTCGCTCGGCGGGGAGGGGCAAATGTCGCCGGCGGCGAAGGAAATCCTGCAGCTCAACACCCAGATCGCCATCAAGGAGCCTTCGGATATGACGGCAAAGGCGCTGGACGAGCTCGCCCACGAAATCGGCGGCCTCTACAACAGCCTCGCCAAAGCCTATTTCGGATAAATCATGCTCTACGATATCAGGCTTCATCTCCACTATGATTACGCTTCCGCTGCCGGCGGCGGTCGTCATCAGGTGCGCGTGCTGCCGTCGACGATATCAGGCGTGCAGCGCGTCATCGCCGCATCACTGTCCTTTGCGCCGGCGCCCAACGAGCGTTCCGACTTTTCCGATTTCTTCGGCAACAACGTCACCTCGATCGCCTTTCGCGACGCGCATGATGCGCTCGACATCAGGATGAGCGCCCGCGTGTCGGTGTCTCGGCCCGAGCCCGGGCTCGACGTGTCGCCCGATATCGCCCGGCTCAGGCAGGAGCTCGCCGCGGTGCGGTCTCTGGCACCTGATGCACCGCACCATTTCCTGACGGCCAGCACCCATGCCGGCATCGACGATGCGATCACTGCCTACGCACGCAGCAGCATCGCCGGTTCCGCCGCCAGCACGGCCATGAACCTGTGCCATCGCATTCATCGTGATTTCACCTATGACGGCGAGGCGACGACGGTGCGGACCCGGGCCAGCGATGCCTTCAGGCTGAAGCGCGGTGTCTGCCAGGACTTTTCGCATATCATGATCGCCGGCCTGCGCGGGCTCGGCATTCCCGCTGGCTATGTCAGCGGCTTCCTGCGCACCATCCCGCCGAAGGGCAAGCCCCGGCTGGAAGGCGCCGATGCCATGCATGCCTGGGTCAAGGTCTGGTGCGGGCGCGACGCAGGCTGGCAGGAATTCGATCCGACCAACGGCATGCGGGCCAGCAACGACCATATCACCGTCGGCTACGGCCGCGACTAGTCGGACGTGGCGCCGATCGTCGGCGTGCTCAAGACCACGGGGGGACAGGTCGGCGAGCAGGCTGTCGACGTCATTCCGGTTGTGCTCGAGAAAGCCTGAAGGCAGGCTCGACACCGTTTTCGGACGGCGCGTGGAACCAGCGGTCGGCCAGTGGCTTATCTACGGAATTCGCGTGGAGCCGACATGTTGCAGAAATCCGGAATGTCGCCCGGCCGACCGGCTGGCGAGGACGCTGTATCGCCAGATGGCGTGTTCAAAAACGGGGCACAAAGCTCGGCCGATCATGCGTCGCTTAGTTATGTCAGCGATGCCGAGCCTGGTATCCGGCGGCTGAAGACAGGCAAGGGGTTTTCCTACAAGGGACCGGACGGACGGACGGTTTCGGACGCCACCAAAGCCCGCATCGAGGCGATCGTCATTCCGCCGGCCTGGACGGATGTGTGGATTTCGCCCGACGCGGACGGCCATATCCAGGCAACCGGCAGGGACCAGCGGGGACGCAAGCAATATCGTTATCATCCGCAATGGGCCGAAGAGCGCGATGGTGCCAAATATTCGAGCCTTGTCGCTTTCGCCGAGAGCCTGCCGGACCTGCGGCACAGGGTCGATAGCGATCTGCGCCGTCGTGGCTTGCCGTTCGAGCGTGTCGTCGCCGCGGTCGTCTGGCTGCTCGACAACACGATGATCCGCGTCGGCAATGCCGCCTACGCCCGCGACAACAAGAGTTTCGGGCTGACCACGTTGCGCGACCGGCATGTCGATATTGTCGGTTCAAGCCTGCGCTTTGCCTTCAAGGGCAAGTCGGGCAAGGAGTGGAAGCTGAAGCTGGCCGACCGCCGTATCGCCAGGATTGTGCGTGGCGCGCAGGACCTGCCAGGCCAGAAGCTGTTCCAGTATCTCGATGAGGACGGCGACAGGCGGCCGGTCCGCTCCGAGGACGTCAACCGCTATATCCGTGAGGCGGTCGGTGACGCCTTCAGTTCGAAGCATTTCCGCACCTGGGGCGGCACCATTCACGCCGCGTCGCTGTTTGCGCAAACGGAACTGCCGCAAAGCCAGGCGCAGCGAAACAGGGCGATGAACAGCGTCATCGACAAGGTTGCCGAACGGCTGGGCAATACG
>NZ_RZRR01000279.1:0-6044 GCF_003998555.1 Mesorhizobium sp. M7A.F.Ca.CA.002.09.1.1
AATCTATACCGTACCCATCCAGAGCGCCGATGTCAGCTCAAACAAAAACGGCCCCGCATGAGGGCCGTTTCGCATCCGCTTGCCGGACGGATCAGGTGAGCGGCGACAGCTGGATCTCGACGCGGCGGTTCTGGGCCCGACCTTCGGCTGTGGCATTGGATGCGACCGGACGTGTCTTGCCGAAGCCTGTGACGGCGAAGCGCCGCTGATCCACGCCCTGACCGGACAGATAGTTCGCCACCGCCAAAGCACGACGCTGCGACAAATCGAAATTGTGCTGGTCGCCACCGGTCGAATCGGTGTGGCCGAACACGTCGACCGTGGTCTGCTTGAACTTCTTCAGCACCAGCGCGACGGAGTTCAGGACCTGGTAGAAGCCGGGCTTCACCGCATCCTGATCCGAGTTGAAGGTGATGTCGGACGGCATGTTGAGGATGATCTGGTCGCCGCTGCGGGTGACGCTGACACCGGTGCCCTCGAGCTGCCGGCGCAGTTCGGCCTCGTTCTGGTCCATCGTGGCGCCGATGGCGCCGCCGGCCAGCGCGCCGATGCCGGCGCCGATCAGTGCGTTGCGGCGGTCGTTGCCACCGGCAAGCAGGCCAAGGCTGGCACCCGCCAGGGCGCCAAGGCCGGCGCCGGCCGCCGTGTTGGAAATCTTCTGGTCGCCTGTATACGGATCGGTGGTGGTGCAGGCGCTCACGAGCACAGCCGTCGCCACGACGACGAGCACAGTCTTTTTCATAGGATGGTCCCTCTCCAAGTCACGCCTTGCGGTGGCGCCAAATCAGCCCTTCCCGCGACTTGTACCATGAATTGCGGCGAAAAGCGGAACGGCAAAAGCGCCGTTCACGGCTTTTCCCGAGTGACCAATACCCGGTGGTGGCGCCGCATCGCCGTGCCGGAATGGTTTGGATAAGCTACCAGAGGTTCTTGCCGTCTATGACAACCACTTCGACCTTGTCGAGATCGAAATCATCGAACAGCCGCGAGTTGACGCTGATCTTGGGATTGTCGAAATCCGGCTCGCCTGTCGACCAGTCCGGCGTTTCGGTAAAGGTGCCGCAGCCGCAGGTGGCGCAAAAACCGTGCTTTACGGTCTTCGACCCCCAACGATAGAAAGAGACGTTCTCCATCGGGCTGGTGAGCTTGAATTGCGAAGGCACGTAATAGGCCCAGAGCGAGCCGCGTTTCGAGCAGAAAGAACAGGTGCATTGCGTCACCGTCTGCGGTGCTTGCGAAACCTCGAACGTCGTCGCCTTGCAATGACAGCTTGCCTTGATGGTCATCAACGAACTCCTCCTGTCGCCGCCACCCTGTGCGGCAAAGGCAGCATAAAGAGGTGCTCCTGACAACTGTCTGTCAGCAAGCATCACCGGCGCTACCGCGACAGGCGCGTCTCAGCAAGCCCGTCCCGTCACACGCGATCAGGCGGACGTAGGAATGCGCTCCTATCGTCAATACGAGCGCGGCGGCACGAACAGGCAGATTGTCCTGCCGGCGTCGAGGCCCCCCTGGTGCGCGCACCAATGGAACTCGCCGTCCGGGCTGTCCTTGACACGCTTGTCGGTCATTGGAACGACCTCACCCGTTCCGGCGATGACATAGCCCTCGGGTTTCTCCAGCACTTCGCCTGTATGGGTCGTGCGACAATCATAGTTGGCGCAGCATGCGAACGGATAACTCCAGCCTTGTGGCTTTGCCGCCGTGGGCGTGGCGTCATGCGCGAAGGCAGGTGCCGTCAGCATTGCCATCGCGCCGATCGCGAACAGGGAAAACAAAAGTCGGCCAGCCGGTTGAACGGCATTGGCCGATCTGAGTGTGGCAGCAGACATGGAAACGTTCCTTTCAAACGAGCATCAAGCGTTTCGCTTGCCCGTTCCCGGAACGTATCTTCCCAGTGGCCGGATCGTCGGGTCGCAGATATGCCGCGTCCGGCCATAAATGCTTTTTCTCTCCCAGCCCTTGGATGCTGGGCTGATTCCTTGGTCGGCGCAAGAACATGCATTCCCGACATCGTTCTACAGACGTCAGGCATCCGCTACCGCCGACGAGATGAGGCCAAGGTCAATTCCCGGCAAACGGGCGTCGAATAAACGGGATTGGCCCGCTGTGGTTCCAGCCTATTGCTGGTCGGAGCGGGCGATCGCGTGCTCTTGATACTGCGGCAGGTCATCGGTGATGGTGAACCAGCCCGCCTTCGAACCGACGAAGATGTGCTCGGTTGGACGAATGGATGGGTCGTCGACGAGCGTTCCCATGGCGACATGGACATAGGCGCCGTCGCGCACGAGCGAATAAAGCAAGGAGCCGCACTGGCAGCAATGCGCGTTGTGGCCGCTTTGGTCGCCGAAGATCAGGAGTTTGTCCTCGCCTTCGGTGAGGACAAACTTTTCACGCTCGATACCGGCGAAAGGCTTGAATGCCGAACCGGTGGTGCGCCGGCAGTCCGAACAATGGCAATTCGCGGCATAGAGGAATTCGTCGGCCACCTCGTAGTGAACCGCGCCGCAAAAGCATTTTCCGGTGAGCTTGCTCGGCACTCTCTCCTCCATTGCTGTGGTGCGCAGGGGTATGTTCAGATGAGGCCAGGCCGGCCTCACCTGAATATGGGCATATCCTAGTCCAGGTCCGCCACGGCTTCGCCGGCACCGCCTTCGATGCGCTGCGACAACGAGGCTTCCATGAAATCGTCGAGGTCGCCATCGAGCACGCTCGACGGGCTGGTGCTCTCGACGCCGGTGCGGAGATCCTTCACCAACTGATAGGGCTGCAGCACATAGGAGCGGATCTGGTGGCCCCAGCCGATATCGCTCTTCGATGCTTCGGTGGCGTTTGCAACCGCCTCGCGCTTCTTCAGCTCTTCCTCGTAAAGGCGCGAGCGCAGCATCTCCCAGGCCTTGGCCTTGTTCTTGTGCTGCGAACGTTCGGCCTGGCAGGCGACCGCGATGCCAGTGGCCAGATGCGTGATGCGCACCGCCGAATCGGTGGTGTTGACGTGCTGGCCGCCCGAGCCGGACGAGCGATAAGTATCGATGCGGACGTCGGATTCGGAGACGTCGATCTCGATCGTGTCGTCGATGACCGGATAGACCCAGACGCTGGCGAAGGACGTATGCCGGCGCGCATTGCTGTCATAGGGCGAAATACGCACCAGGCGATGAACGCCCGATTCCGTCTTCATCCAGCCATAGGCGTTGTGGCCTTTGATCATCAACGTGGCGGACTTGATGCCGGCCTCTTCGCCGTCATGCATTTCCAGCACTTCGACTTTGAAACGGCGCCGCTCGGCCCAGCGCGTGTACATGCGCAGCAGCATCGAGGCCCAGTCCTGGCTTTCGGTGCCGCCGGCACCGGCATGGATTTCGAGATAGGTGTCGTTGGAGTCTGCTTCACCCGACAGCAGCGTCTCGACCTGGCGGGCCTTCGCTTCGCCTTGCATCGAGCGGATCGCGGCTTCCGCCTCGGCGATCACGCCCTCATCGCGCTCTTCCTCGCCGAGTTCGATCAGGCCGATATTGTCTTCCAGCGCCTGCGTCAGACCTTTCACCGAGGCGATGCCTTCTTCGAGGCTCTGGCGTTCGCGCATCAGCTTCTGCGCTTCCAGCGGCTCGTTCCAGAGGCTGGCGTCCTCGGCGCGCACATTGAGGTATTCAAGCCGCTTTATGGCTTGATCCCAGTCAAAGATGCCTCCTCAGCAGGGTTATCGCCTGCCTGATCTCGTCGACAATATTCTGCGTTTCCGCGCGCATGGCTGGCTGTTCTGTCCTGTTTGCTGAAATCGGTCGGCGCGATACATAGGCACGCCGCCGCCGGCTGTAAAGCAAAATGGGCCGGCCCAAGGCCAGCCCATCCGCCCCTGAAAATCGTCAGTAGAGGCCGCCGCCGCCGGACTGGATAGCCTGATTGGCTTGCGGCGACAGCGCGCCACCGGTGGCATTTGAGCCGTCGGCGCCCATGCCGATCACCCAATAGCTGTCGGCGGGACCGGTGCCCGGCTTGAAGGCTTCGATGATGGTGCCGGGATCGCCCGATGCGGCACGCATGCCGGTCTTGCGATTGATGGCGACCAGGTTCATGCCTTCCGGCACCTTGAAGTCGACATTGGGCGTGCCGTCCAGCGCCACTCGCATGAAGTCCTTGAAGATCGGGGCTGCGAGACCGCCACCGGTGGCGCCATGGCCGAGGCCGCGCGGCGTGTCATAGCCCATGTAGAGGCCGACGACGAGGTTGGGCGTGTAACCGATGAACCAGGCGTCCTTTTCATCGTTGGTCGTTCCGGTCTTGCCGGCGATGTGACGGCCGAGTTCGCCGATGGTGGCGCCGGTGCCGCGCTGCACGACGCCTTCCATCATCGAGGTGATCTGGTAGGCGGTCATCGGGTCGAGCACCTGCTCGGAATTGTCGACCAGCTCCGGCTCCGGCTGGTTCTGCCATTCCTGCGCATTGCAACCCTGGCAGCCACGTTCGTCCTGCTTGAACACCGTCTTGCCGTAGCGGTCCTGGATGCGGTCGATGAGCGACGGTTTGATCGACTTGCCGCCATTGGCCATGATCGAATAGGCCGACACCATGCGCATCACGGTGGTTTCGCCGGAACCCAGCGCCATTGGCAGATAGGGTGCCAGATGGTCGTAGACACCGAAGCGCTCGGCATATTCGACCACCAGCTTCATCCCCATGTCATTGGCAAGCCGCACCGTCATCAGGTTGCGCGACTTCTCGATGCCGGAGCGCAGGGTCGCCGGACCGGCGACGGTGCCGTCATAGTTCTTCGGCGTCCAGCTCGTGTTGCCGCTCTGGATCGTGATCGGCCCGTCCATGATGACCGAGGCCGGCGTATAGCCATTGTCGAGCGCTGCCGAATAGACGATCGGCTTGAACGAGGAGCCCGGCTGGCGCATGGCTTGCGTGGCGCGGTTGAATTCGGACTGCGCATAGGAGAAGCCGCCGACCATGGCCAGCACGCGGCCGGTGTGCGGGTCCATGGCGATCAGGCCGCCTTCCACTTCGGGCACCTGGCGCAGGCTGTAGGTGCCCTCGGCACCATCGTTTTTCTGCACGAAGATGACGTCGCCCGGCTTCAGCACCTCCGCCGGCGACTTGGCCTTGACGGTCTTGCCGGCGACCACATGGCGCATGGCAAAACCCATGTCCTCCTTGCTGATAGTGCCTTCGACGCGCTCCTTGACGATCTCGCCCGACGCCTGCCGTGCGGGCTGCAGGCCGATCGACAGGCCGGTCGCCGAACTGTCGAGCACGACGGCGAGCGACCATTCGGGAACATCCTCCAGTCCCTTGACGGCGCCAAGCGGCACGCCCCAGTCGCCCGAGACATCGATCGATGTCACCGGCCCGCGATAGCCGCGCAGCGTGTCGTATTTCATCAACCCGTTCTGCATCGATTTGCGGGCAATGAGCTGGATCTTCGGATCGAGCGTGGTGCGGACGGAGAGGCCGCCTTCGTAGAGCGCATTCTCGCCGTAGCGGGCGATGATCTGGCGGCGCACCTCTTCGGTGAAGTACTCGCCGGCGAACAGATAGGTGCCGCTGCGCCGCGGCGTCACGCCCAGCGGCTCGGCCTTGGCCTTGTTGCCTTCCTCACGCGTGACATAGCCGTTCTCGACCATCTGATCGATGACCCAGTTGCGGCGCTCGATCGCGCGATCGGCATGCTTGAAAGGGTGATAGTTGTTCGGCCCCTTGGGCAGGGAGGCCAGGTAGGCGGCCTCGGCCACGGACAGTTCGTTGACCGATTTGTCGAAATAGGTCAGCGCCGCGCCGGCGACGCCATAGGCGCCGAAGCCGAAGAAGATTTCGTTGAGGTAGAGCTCGAGAATGCGATCCTTGGGATAGGCCTGCTCGATGCGGAAGGCGAGGATCATCTCCTTGATCTTGCGCTCGTAGGTCTGGTCCGAGGACAACAGGAAGTTCTTCGCCACCTGCTGGGTGATCGTCGAGGCGCCGACCTGGCGCCGGCCCGAGCCGAAATTCTGCAGGTTGACGATGATGGCGCGGCCGAGGCCGGTCACATCGATGCCCGGGTG
>NZ_RZRR01000027.1:0-15755 GCF_003998555.1 Mesorhizobium sp. M7A.F.Ca.CA.002.09.1.1
GACATACACGGCGTAGATCAGCGTCAGGGTGATTTGTGAAAAGCCGAATTGCTGCTTGTAGACGATGTAGAGCGGCGTCAGCACCGTGCTGCCGGCAAACAGCACCGCAATCATCGCGGCGACGGTGGGGATTGCGAGAGCATCGCCACCTGCCCCTTCGTGCGTATGCGCAAAATCGCGAATGGCCATGGCCAACCTCGTCACCAATTTCGGGGATCGAGGATCTAACGCGGTTTCATCCACGACGTTCCAACCGACAGGCAGGCTCCTGACAGCACGGTGGACATTGCTTGAGCGGGATGTCCGCCGGCTGAACAGGCTCGGATCGGGGCCAGCGGCTCCGATCCGTCATCTATCGTTCAACCGGTCGGCGTTACCTGCAAGCAAAGCCGGGCGCGATCTTGCACTTGCCGGGACGCGGCCTGTGCGGCGGCCGATGGTGCGGAGGACGGTGCGGCTTGTGCCAGTGTGGCGGCCGATGCGGCGGACGCACGATGATGATTGGCGGGCGAACGATCTGGGAGCGTTCAAGATAACCGGCGCTGGCCCAGCCGCTCACGCCGCCGCCATGGATTCTACACCAGCCCGGCTGGCAGCCGGTGACATTGACCCTGAAGCCGGCGGGCAGCGTTCCCACTTTGGCGTATCCCGCTCCCGGCCCGCTGCGGACGTTGAGGTTGGTCGAGGTGTGAGCGCTGTAGGCGAAGGCCGCGGCGGACGTCCCGAACACCGCGGCCAGGATGGTCGCGGCCACAAGCAGAAAACGAAATCTCATCAGTCCCCTCCATTCGAATCCCGGCCGTTCATCTGCTTCGGCCAAGACTGCCCTGCAAGAGGAGCGGCCAAGCCAAGAAAAGTCAACAGGTGGGCGGCCGTAACCGTCCTGGCCAGCGGGACTGATGCCGGATTTTCCTTGGACATGGTTGAGGAATTTCGCGGTTGCCATTTATTGGCTCCTCAACATCCGCTAGCGTTACTCTCTTTCGACAATTCATCGCGGGCAAAGGTGGGATCCATGGGCAAAGGCAGGGTCGAGGCATTCACCGATGGCGTCGTGGCTATCATCATCACCATCATGGTGCTTGAGTTGAAAGTGCCGCATGGCGAGGATTTCTCCGCCTTGGTGCCGTTGTGGCCGATCTTCTTCTGCTACGTGCTGTCCTTCATCAATGTCGGCATCTACTGGAACAATCTGCACAACATGTTCCACACCGTTCAGCGGGTCGACGGGCGCGTGCTGTGGGCGAACCTCAATCTGCTGTTCTGGCTGTCGCTGATGCCGGTGACCACAGCCTTCATGGGCGAGAACCACTTTGCGCCGGTGCCGGTAGCAGTCTATGGCACCGACCTCGCGCTATGCGCCATCGCCTACACCATACTCGCCGCCGCGCTGCATCGCCTGCACGGCAATGATACCGCCTTTGCCAAGGCGCTGGGTAATGACCGCAAGGGGAAGCTCTCGCTGGCTGTCTATATCGTGGCCGTCGTGCTGACCTTCGTCAGCCAGTGGATCGGCGTCGCGCTCTATGTGCTGGTCGCGATGATATGGCTCGTACCGGATAGGCGCTTTGCGCGGGTGATCGAAAAGTAGTTGTCTTCACACATTTTCAAGGTAGAGCGCTGCACGGCTTTCCCAAATTGCCCTACTTGCGCATCGCTTTCAGTTTTTCCGCCACCGATGCGGCGAGGTCGGCATAGAGCTCCTCCAGCCGTTCCGCGGCCTTGATGATCGAGAAATCATGGCCGAATTTTTCCAGCGCCATGCGCAGTTTCTCGACGAACTCGGCTTGTTTCTCCAGCGCGGAAAAGAGTGTCTTCACCTGCGCTTCGCTGATGTCGGGATTGGCCAGCATCTGCGGCACCTCGCGGCCCATCTGGTCGCCAATGGCGGTCTGCTCCTTCAGAATTGCAACCCAGTCCGTCAATCAGGAACCTCCGTTTGTCCCCAGGCCTAAATCTCTTTTGCGGGGACAAAGGGCAACATGCGCAGCCTCGGCCGGACTGGTCAACCCGACAAGACGAGCAGAGGCTTGCACCGGCCCGTTCCGGCGCTAAGTTCGGCGCATCGAACAAGGAATCCATCGCCCATGATCACCGACGCCGAGATCCAGACCGCCCTGCCCGCGCTTGCTCCAGGCAATGCCGCCGTGATCACCGGCGCTGCCAGCGGCATCGGTCTGGCGGCCGCCAAGCGGCTTGCATTGCTAGGCATGAAGATCGTGCTGGCCGACATTGGCGGCGCGCGGCTTGACGACGCCTCGCGCGCCGTTTCCGCGATTGCCGGCGACGATGCCGTGCTTGCCGTCGCCGCCGACGTTTCGAAGGCGGATGAGGTGGACCGCCTCGCCGAGAGAGCGTTCGGCGCCTTCGGCGGCGTGTCGCTGCTGATGAACAATGCCGGCGTCGGCGACAACCCCGGAAAGCCGTGGGAAAACCGCGATGCCTGGAAACGGCTGCTGGACATCAATTTCTGGGGCGTTGTGCATGGCGTGGAGGCCTTCGCGCCGCGCATGCTGGCCTCGGCCAGGCCGGGTCTGATCGTCAACACCGGCTCCAAGCAAGGCATCACCACGCCGCCCGGCAATCTTGCCTACAATGTCTCCAAGGCAGGAGTGAAAACCTTCACGGAAGGCCTGGCGCACGCGTTGCGCAACGAACCCGGCGCCCATGTCGCTGCCCATCTGCTGATCCCCGGCTTCACCTTTACCGGTCTGACCGAGGGTGCGACGGAAAAACCGGCCGGCGCCTGGACCGGCGAACAGGTTGTGGATTTCATGCTGGAATCCCTGACCAGGGGAGATTTCTACATCCTGTGCCCGGACAATGAGGCGGCCCGGCCGCTGGATGAAAAGCGCATGGCCTGGGCGATCGGCGACATCATCGAGAACCGCCCCGCTTTGTCGCGCTGGCATCCGGACCACAAAGGCAGTTTCGCAGCCTTCATGAAAGGCTGATCTTCAGGCCGCTTGCTTTTTCGACCCGCGCTTCTGTGCCACGGCCTTCTTCGCCGCGATGTCGGCGATCTGTTCGTCATGCCGCTTTGCCGCACGCTCGCATTTGGCGCGGATTTCCTCGACTTCGGATTCGGTCAGATGCTCGATGCCGATGAAGTGGTTGTGGCCCTTGCCGACCCGGATCAGTTCGTCGAGCTTGGCCTGGATCGCCGCGCCGTCGCGGTTCTGAGTGTTCTGGATCAGGAAGACCATCAGGAAGGTGATGATGGTCGTGCCCGTGTTGATGACAAGTTGCCAAGTGTCCGAAAAGCCGAAGAACGGACCGCTCACCCCCCAGGCGATGATGATGAGGCAACAGACGGCGAATGTCGGCGGCAGGCCGGCTATGCGGGCGACCCAGTTGGCAACCTTGGTGAAATGCTTTTCCATCTATCGAAATCCTCGACGCTGCGGCGCGATGAGAAACAATCAGCGACCGCTTCAGGTTCCCGATGCGAACAAATACCTCAGGTACAATTGCCTGCACGCATAGGGAGAATAGTCTGGAAAACACACCTTATGGGTTCAATGCCACAGTACTCCCGCAGGCAAGAGTGCCTGTTCCTTCCGCTTCACAGCGGTTTACCTCCAGCCCCTTCCGCTGCGCCACCCCCGCATGGCGGAAGGGGTTTCAGTCCGGAGAGCGCGGAGCATGGTTTCCCGAAAGCGCCGACCGGCAGAAGGACAGACGGTCGCTCCACTTTCCCGCAGATTGCTTGGCAGCGCCGGCCTAGGCCTGCTGATGGCCTGCGCGGCCGTGACCGCCAGGGCAGAACCATCAACAGCACCGGCTGCCGAAATAGCGACCGATCCGACAATCACCGGCAGTCTCGAAAGGCATTGGACCAACAACGCGCTGGACAGCGACCATGCGGTCAAGGACTGGTACACACTGTTGCGCGGTTCGCTGCAGCAGCAATGGGGCGACAACGACGCCAACGCGAAATTCAGCGCGGACTTCCAGGTAACGCATTACGACAAGACGTCGATCGAGGACGACCGCGGATTGTCGCTGTCGGCCGAGGCCTTCCGCCGGCTCGGCCCGGGCCTCGAACTGAGGGGATCGCTGAGCTATCGCGTCTCCAGCACCGGCGACAATCTGGATATCGGCCCGCTGACGCTGGGTACGCGCGAGTTCAAGCAGGTCTTCGGCGCCCAGACACAACTCGGCATCGACCTCGGCAACGCCACATCGCTGATCCTCGAGGCCGCCGACAGCTACGAAAAGCTCGGCGCGACGCATTTCCAGGAAGATCTCATCTTGCCGGCGAAGCTGCATGCCGACCGCAATCTCTTCCAGTTGGCGGCTCGGGTCACCCGGACAGTTGGCCAGCTTGCCTTCGGCGCGTCCGCGTCTGCGCTCTTCGCCAGCGTCGAGGAAATCGGTTACCCGCCGCTGTTCCTGTCGTTCAACGCCTATACGCTGCGCGCCGAGGCGGCCTACAAGGCCACCGACGGTTCGACGCTCGGCGTGGCGCTGGGTGCGCAGTTCCTGCGTGGCGCCGATAACATCTACCAGCGCTGGCGTCCGACCTGGCAAGTCACCTTCGGCAAGCCTCTGCCGCACGGCTTCGAGCTGCGCGGCACCTATTTCGGCCGCTACGAAACGTCCGAAACCGACGACCCCCTGGCTTCGTGGCTGCAGCGCGCGGAACTGGAACTGGGCATGAAGGTGCGCGAAAACCTCGGCATCGCTTCCGGCATCTTCTATGAGCTCAAGGACAATTTGCTCTACGAGAACCAGGAGCGCCGCAAGGGCGTCTATGCCGAAGCGACGTACAACGCGACCAAATCGATGGCCATTGTCGTTCGCGTCGACGTTTCCGAGACCTTCAAGACCGTGATCGACGAGCGCGAACACACGGTCGATGCATTTGTGGGCCTGCGGGCGAAGATCTAGCTCATTCCCGCGCTTGACTGGGTAGGCCCACAAGCGGAGGCAGGAGGGTGTTGAAGACCCTCCTGCCCACGACACGTGACATAAGGATGCCCGTGACTTTCCTGCTCAGTGACGGCCGCCCAGCTTGTAGCTGTTGCCGCCAAGGACATTGACGCCGATACCGCTGAGAACGCCGGTAAGGACGTTGGTCTTGTTGCCGTTCAGAATGCCCTGGACGACATTGCCGCTCAGGATGTTGTTGCCACTCAGGATGCCATTGAGCGCGGTCACCTGGCCGACACCGATGGACGGCGACACATTGATCAGGCTACCCGAGCTACCTCCCCAGCCGCCGGCATAGGCGCCGACAGTCGAGAACGAAACCATAGCAGCGGTGAGTACAAAAGCGAACTTCTTCATGACTTCTCTCCATTGTTGCTAGTAGTGTTTTCTTCGACTTCTTACGACTTACCCCCGAAACGAGTAGTGCATTTTGCCGAAAGTCTTGCAACCTTGGAGTGTTTAATTTCACGGATACAATCCGTTTTCCATTTCTTAACTTTAATATTTTACGTTAAGAAAATTGGTTACCGTCGACGTCTTGAGCTGGTCAGACGGCGTCGTTTTCCCAACGATCGAGGAATGCTTCGATCGGCATTGCCTGCATGTCGGGAACCGCTCTGGCGAGCTTTTCGACCGGCCAGTTCCACCAGGCGAGAGCTTCGATCCGCGCCGCGATATCCGGAGCGAAGCGTGGCCGGAGAGCCTTCGCCGGCACGCCGGCGACGATCGCGTAGGGCGGCACATCACGCGTCACCACTGCGTTGGCGCCGACCACCGCGCCATTGCCGATGGTGACCCCGGGCATGATCACCGCGCCGTGGCCGATCCAGACATCATGGCCGATGGTCACGGCTTTCGCCTGCCGCCGTTCGCGGAAGGCGGCATCGACGCCCAGCCAGCGAAAATACTCGTTCGGCCGGTAGCTGAGCTTGTGCTGGGTCAGCCGCTCTATGGGATGCTCCAGCGCATTGATGCGGCTGTTGGCGGCGATCGAGCAGAATTTGCCGATCGTCGTGTAGATCGCTTCCGAATGGCGTTCGAAATAGGAGAAGTCGCCGACGGTGACCTCGCGAAGCACCACCCGCTCGCCGATCGAGGCATAACGCCCAAGCTTGCACGCCTTCAACTCCGCGGTCGGATGGATGCGTGGCTCGGGGTCTTTCGGGACGAGATCTTCGGAACGGTCCATGCCGGCGGCTTTACGCCTAGGCGATTGGTCCCGCAAGCGGGGCCAATCGTCCGTCAGATCGTTTCCCGGCAAGGATTCGCCCAGGCGATTGGTCCCGCAAGCGGGGCCAATCGTGCGCCCGGGAAGGAACTGAATCGCCTATTGCGGCTTGCCTTTGCTCCACACCACGTTCTGGCCGTAGAGCGGCACAGTGGTGACCGACATTTTGGCCGAGCCGTTCTGCACCTGGCGCGAATGCGAGAGATAGATCAGCGTCTCGTTGGCCTTGTCGTAGATGCGGTTCACCACCTGCTTCTTCCAGATCAGGCTGATGCCTTGCTTGAACACTTCCTCGCCGCCCTCGCTCATGTCGATGTCGCCGATGGTGATCGGGCCGGTCTGGCGGCAGGAGATCGAGGAATCGGACGGATCCTCGAACCAGTTGCCCTTGTGCAGGCGATCGATGATGCCGCGATCGAAATAGGAGACGTGACATGTCACGCCCTCCACTTTGGGGTCCTTGATCGCCTCGACGATGATGTCGTTGCCGAGCCAGTCGACGCCGACCTTGCCGACTTCATCGGCCACGGCGGCCCCGGCACCTAGGACAACGCACGCGGCCAAGGCACCGCCGATCAGTCTTCGCCCAATCAGTCCGTGCCCAATCAGTCGTTGCAAGGGACCCTCCTGCGGTTCGAGTTGCCGGTCACAGGTGGGGCGAGCGGCCCGGCTTTGCAAGCAGATAGGTCGACACCGCAGCGGTTGCGGCAACGCGGCACTTTGCCTGTGCGGGGCCGAACCGCTAAGACTGTCACACAGGCGCGGCATTGAGCCGGCGCGACGATTTCTGCAGACGGACTTTTCTGATGATGCGTTCTATCCTGGTCGGTATTCTCGTCCTGATGGCGGCCGGCATCGGCTGGCTGACCTTCGACTGGTATCGCGGCCACTATGGCGGCGAGCCATTCGGGGCCGCCTTTACTCTGGTCGACCAGAAAGGCGCGCCGATCACCGAAGCCGCCTTCCGGGGCCAGCCCAGCGTCGTCTTCTTCGGCTTCACCCATTGCCCCGAGGTCTGCCCGACCACGCTGTTCGAACTGGCCGGCTGGCTGAAGACGCTCGGCGACGACGGCAAGAACCTGCACGCCTATTTCGTATCGGTCGATCCGGAGCGCGACACGCCTGAGGTGATGAACGCCTATGTCAGCAATTTCTCCGACCGTATCGTCGGCATCACGGGCGCTCCGGACAAGGTCCATGCCATGGCCAAGTCGTTCGGCATCTATTGGAAGAAGGTCGACACCGGCGACGGCGACTACACGATGGATCATACCGCCTCGGTGCTGCTGCTCAACGCCAAGGGCGATTTTGCCGGCACAATCGCCTACGGCGAAAGCGCCGATACGGCCATCGCCAAGCTGAAGCGGCTGGCGGCGAAAGGCTGATTACCATTTCATGACCCAGACGCGCCTTTACTTCACCACCGGAAAGATCGAGTCCGTCAGCATTTTCGCGGCGCTTGAGGCGGCCTTCGAGGAAGAGGGGCTGCCGATCGCCGTGCTGGAGGTCGACGAGGACAAGGACATCCACGAAGTGTCGCTCTATGCCGATGGCGACGTCGATGCGGTCGAGACCCGCTTGAAGGACATCCTTGCCGGCCTTTCCCTGTCGAAGCCGATCGAGCGCGAGCCCCTGCCCGACATCGACTGGGTGGCGCATTCGCTGGAAGAGTTGAAGCCGGTGCGTGCCGGACGTTTCTTCGTCCACGGCGCACATGACCGCAGGAAACGCCACAGCGGCGAACTCGCCATCGAAATCGAAGCCGGCCTCGCCTTCGGCACCGGCCATCACGGCACCACCGCCGGCTGCCTGGAAATGCTGGAAAGAGTGGTCCGGCGCGAACACCCGCGCAATGCGCTCGACCTCGGCACCGGCAGCGCGGTACTGGCGATCGCCGTCGCCAAGCTGGCGCACATTCCGGTGCTGGCCACCGACATTGATCCGGTGGCGGTGCGGGTGGCTGCCGCCAATGCGCGGCTCAACCACGTCAAGGCACTGGTGGAAACAGCAACCGCGCCCGGCTTTCACCATCCGATCTTCGGCAAGCGCGCACCCTTCGATCTGATCGTCGCCAACATATTGGCGCGGCCGCTGATGCGGCTGGCGCCGCAAATGGCCCATCATATCGCACTTGGCGGTTCGATCGTGCTGTCGGGCATCCTCGAGCGCCAGCGGGACGC
Source organism: Mesorhizobium sp. M7A.F.Ca.CA.002.09.1.1 (assembly GCF_003998555.1). Classification (NCBI taxonomy): domain Bacteria; kingdom Pseudomonadati; phylum Pseudomonadota; class Alphaproteobacteria; order Hyphomicrobiales; family Phyllobacteriaceae; genus Mesorhizobium; species Mesorhizobium sp. M7A.F.Ca.CA.002.09.1.1. Next base: position 8,344 of record NZ_RZRR01000027.1, read on the forward strand.
GGTCATCTCGGCCTATGTCGGCCAGAATTTCCGCCATGTCAGAACCTTGCACCGCGAGGGCTGGGTGACGATCCACCTGAAGCATTAGACCGGCACCGACCGAGCCTGGACCAAATTCCCCCAGTTGTCAGTCCGGCGATGCTGTAGCAGGTTGCGCGCAGCCGGAAATCGATTCCGATTTCCGCGACCGTACGCTACGGTTGCGCGGACATGCAGGAGGCCCACCATGTTCCAGACCTTCGATTCCGCGGGCGACCCGGCCGTCGGCAAACCGCGCGTGGCGCTGCTGCGCCAATGGCTTGAAGCCAACGGGCTGGACGGCTTCATCGTCCCGCGTGCCGACGAGCATCAGGGCGAATATGTCGCCGATCGTTCGGCGCGGCTGAAATGGCTGACCGGCTTCAGCGGCTCGGCCGGCGTCGCCATCGTCCTGCGCGACCGCGCCTTCGTCTTTGTTGACGGGCGCTACACGCTGCAGGTGCGCAGCGAGGTCGATCTCGACGTCTTTTCGATCGAAAGCCTGGTCGACAATCCGCCGGCTGTCTGGCTGAAAGACAATCTTGGCAAGGGCGCACGGCTCGGCTTCGATCCATGGCTGCACACGATCAGCGAGGTCAAGGCGCTGCAGGCCTCAGTCGACAAGAACGGCGCCGTACTGGTGCCGCTCGACAAAAACCCGATCGACATCATCTGGAAGGATCAGCCCGACGCGCCGGTGGCTCCCGTCGAGCTCCACCCGATCGGCTTTGCCGGCGAGCTCGCCAAGGACAAGCTGGCGCGGCTAGCGGCGGCGATCGCCAAGGACGGCGCCACCCATGCGGTGCTGACCGACCCCTCCTCCATCGCCTGGGCCTTCAACATCCGTGGCGGCGACGTGCCGCACACGCCGCTGGCGCTCGGCTTCGCCATCCTCGCCGCCGATGGGTCGCACCAGCTTTTCATGGATAAGCGCAAATTCTCGCGCCAGGTCGCCGCCTACCTCACCCAGCTCGCCGAGCCGCATGAGCCCGGCGAATTCGAAGCCGCGATCACAGCGCTTGCCAAGAGTGGCGCGAAAATCGCGCTCGACCCGGTGCTGGCGGCTGACCGGCTGCGCATGCTGGTCGAGGACAATGGCGGCGCCGTCATTGCAGCAGCAGATCCTGCCCGAATCCCGCGCGCCACCAAGAACCAGGCCGAGATCAACGGCTCGCGCGCCGCGCATCGGCGTGACGGTGCGGCCGTGGCGAAATTGCTGTGCTGGCTGGAGCGGCAAAAACCCGGCTCGCTCGACGAGATCGCTGTCGTCACCAGGCTGGAGGAACAGCGCCGGCGGACCGGCGAGGAAACCCAGATGCCGCTGCGCGACGTCTCCTTCGACACCATTTCGGGCGCCGGCCCGAACGGCGCCATCATGCATTACCGCGTGTCGCGCGCCACCAGCCGCAAGCTGCAGGCCGGCGAGCTGTTCCTGCTCGATTCCGGCGCGCAGTATCAGGACGGCACCACCGACATCACCCGCACCGTGCCGATCGGCCAGCCGACGCAGGAGATGCGCGAACGCTTCACCCTGGTGCTGAAAGGCATGATCGGCATTTCCACCTTGCGCTTTCCCGCCGGCACGCGCGGCTCCGAGATCGATGCCGTCGCGCGCATGGCGCTGTGGAAGCACGGCTGCGACTTCGCCCACGGCACCGGCCATGGCGTCGGCTCGTATCTGGCCGTGCATGAAGGCCCGCAGCGTATCGCCCGCACCGGCACCGAAAAGCTGCTCGAAGGCATGATGCTGTCCAACGAGCCCGGCTACTACAAGGAAGGCTCCTACGGCATCCGCATCGAGAACCTGATCCTGGTGACGCCGGCGCAAGAGATCGAGGGCGGCGACATCGCCATGCACGGCTTCGAGACGCTGACGCTGGCGCCGATCGATACCAGGCTGGTGCAGTCGGACCTTCTGACGCGTGACGAGCTGCATTGGCTGGACTCGTACCACGCGCGCGTGCTGGCCGAGATCGGCCCGATGCTCGACGGCGAAACGCTGGCCTGGCTGGAGAAGGCCACCGCGCCGCTGCCGCACGACGCGAAGATTTGATTTTTCTGAGGCGCCGAGGGCGTGTCGAGATTCAGGTCAGGACGAGCGAAAACGATGGGTTCCGTGAACCGGAGCGAAGCGTACTTTTGGGTACGTGAGCTCAGTTCTACCGCGACGCGGTAGAACGGGGAAGCGCAGGAAGCCGCCGTTTGCAGGCCGTCATCACCTGAATATCGATACGCCCTACCCGACGAACTGCCGCGCCACGATCAATACCGCCGCGCCCGCCAAAAACATCGCCATCAACCCACCGCGCAGCGAAACCACGGCGGTGACCACCAGTGCGGCCCATTCCGCCGGGCCGGCGTTCAACAGCTCGGGCGCTACCAGCGTCGTCAGCACCGCCGCCGGCACGGCATTGAGGCCGGCCTCGACGCGGGGATGGATGGTATCGAAGCGCGATATCACCAGGTGCCCGCCGATGCGCGTCAGATAGGTCGCGATTGCGCCGGCGATAATGATCCAGAAGGTCGTGCTCATGGCCGTGCCTTTACGCCGCTATGGTGGGGAGGCAGGATGACCGCCAGCAGCACACCGGCAACAGCGCCAATCGAGACATGCCAGGGCGAGCCCACGGTCTTGTAGGCGATGATGGAGGCGGCAGCGCTGGCAATGACCACCGGCAGCCACAGAGGCCGCTTGCGGAAGCCCAGCACGAGACCGAGGAAATAGATCGGCAGCAGGAAATCGATGCCCAGCGCGTGCGTGTCGGGGATCAGCTTGCCGAACAGCGCGCCAAGCGCGCTTTCGAGGATCCAGAACAGATAGACAGGCAAGCCAAGTCCCAGATACCAGGCAAAGCCGACCGTCCGGCCCGATTGCGCCCGCGCTTCGGCCACCGCGAATTGCGGATCGGTCAGGATGAAATAACCAAGCGCCTGCTGGATGAGGGGCCAGTGCGCGATGCGCCGGCCGATGCCGGCGGAATAGAGCACGTGGCGGAAATTGACGGCGAAGATCGACAGGACGATCAGCCACGGCGCCACATGCTGGCCGAACAGCTGGATGCCGACCATCTGGCTGGCGCCGCCATAGACCAGCGCACTCATCAGAAAGGCTTCCAGGACCGAGAAGCCATTGTCCACGGCGAGCGCGCCGAACAGCACCGCAAAGGGCGCCGAGGCCACCACCACAGGCATCGACAGCCGCACGCCTTGCCAGAAATCGCTTCTGTCGCCGCTCTCGGAAATTACGTCCGTCGCCATCAACCACTCCTGATGCATGTCGCCCAAAAGGGGGATAACGACATGCACAACAACAAGGGAAGCGCGGTATGTAGGTGGCGCGGCTTGCCGTGTCACACGAATTCGCTTGAGCCAAACGATCAGCGGAAATGATCGCGGGATCGGCTGAGTTAGACGCTTATTCCTTCGGGATCTTGCCCTCGATCGCCCTGCCCCAGTCGAGCAGCGGCTTGGCGCGCAAGGTGAAATCGACGAGTTCGTCGACCAGATCAGCCGTGTGGATTCCCGCCGGATCGATGACATGCTGGACGACAAAATGCCGGTTGCGGATGGCGGCGGCCAGGTCGGCATCGCTGATATGCTCGAAGCCGCGTGGGGTGCGCTTCATACGGCCTTCGGTCTCGAGTTCGAGGCTATTTTTCTTCAACGCCGCAACCATCTTTTGGAATTCGCCCGGCTTTGCCGCGATGGCCTTGCGCATCGCCAGCAGCAGCGCCGGCTCCGGCTGCCACCACGCAATGTCGGCGAAGCAGCGCTCAAGCCCGACATGCACGTAGAACACGCCCTGCTCCATCTTGGTGCCGTCGGGCGACAGGATGGCCGACAAATGCCTGTTGTAGGGCCGCTTGTCCTTGGCGAAGCGCACGTCGCGATTGATCCGGAACAGCGACTTCTTGCGGTCGCCGCGCAGGCCGAGCCCTGCCTTTGCGAAGCGCTCGGTCAGCGTGTCGACCAGATCGCCGAAGGGATCGCGCAATTCCTTTTCGAACAGGTCGCGATTCTCCAGGAACCATTCCCGGTTCTGGTGGAAATCCAGAGCCTTCAGGAACGGAATGGCCTTTGGGCCGAACCCCTTGAATGCGCCTTCCATCACGCCTTGCCGATCCGCGCCAGCCAGGCATCCTCGTCGATCACCTCGATGCCGAGCTCACTGGCAAGCTTGAGTTTGGAGCCGGCGCCCGGCCCGGCGACCACCAGATCCGTCTTCGCCGAAACCGAGCCCGCGACCTTGGCGCCGAGGCGCTCCGCCATGGCCTTGGCTTCGGAGCGCGTCATCTTCTCCAGCGAGCCGGTGAACACGACCGTCTTGCCGGCGACCTCACTGTCGGCCGAGACGGTGACGACATACGGCTTCGGCTTGACCTGCTCGAGCAGCTTCTCAAGCACGTCGTCGTTGCGCTCATTGCCGAAGAAGCCGCGCAGCGCATCGATCACCGTATCGCCGATGCCGTTGACCGATGGGAAGACAGTATGTGGATCCTCCGCGGCCGCTGTCTCCTTGCCGACGCGGATCAGCTCCTCGATGGTCGAGAAGGTGCGGGCAAGCACGGCCGCCGTCGTTTCGCCGATATGGCGGATGCCGAGCGCGAAGATGAAACGGTCGAGTTCCGGCTCGCGGCGCGAGTCGATGGCCGCGAACAGCTTGTCGAGGCTTTCATAGTTGCGATCCTCGACGCTGCGCACATTCTTGCGTGTCTTGCCCGATGCGGCCTCGCGCTGCCTGGCCTGCTCCTCGCGGCGCTCGGCCAGCGCCCTGGTGACGGCCGGACGGCGATCCTTGAGCGTGAAGATATCGGCGGCGGTCTTGATCAATCCCGCATTGAAGAACGTATCTATGTTCTCGGCCCCCAGCCCCTCGATGTCCAGGGCACCGCGCGACACGAAGTGGCGCAATCCTTCCACCGCCTGCGCCGGGCAGATCAGCTCGCCGGTGCAGCGGCGGCGGGAATCTTCCTTGCCGGTCTTCTCGTTGATCTCGCGCGTCGCCGGCGAGCCGCAGATCGGACAGGTATGCGGGAATTCGTATGGCACGGCATCGGCCGGCCGCTTGTCGATGACGACACTGACGATCTGCGGAATGACATCGCCTGCCCGCTGGATCACCACCGTATCGCCGATGCGCACGTCGATGCCGTCGCGGATCGGCTGGCCGGTGCTGTCCAGGCCCTTGATGTAGTCCTCATTGTGCAGCGTGACATTCTCGACCACGACGCCACCGACAGTGACCGGCGCCAGCCGCGCGACCGGCGCCAGCGTGCCGGTACGGCCAACCTGGATGTCGATCTTCTGCACAGTCGTCATCGCCTGTTCGGCCGGAAATTTGTGCGCGACGGCCCAGCGCGGCTCACCGGTGACGAACCCCCATCGGCGCTGCAATTCCAGCTGGTCGACCTTGTAGACGACGCCGTCGATATCATAGCCAAGTGCCGAACGTTGCTCCTCGATCCGATGATAATGCGCGATCAACTCGTCGGCCGATTTCGCCCGCACCATCAGCGGACTGATCTTGAACCCCCACTCGGCGAATTTCTGCACCGAATCATATTGGGTCGGAGCCGGATCCGCTGTCGTATAGCCCCAGGCATAGGCAAAGAATTTGAGGTTGCGGCTGGCGGTAACGGACGGATCCTTCTGGCGCAGCGAACCGGCCGCCGTGTTGCGCGGATTGACGTAGTCCTGGCCGCCGACCGCCGCCGACCGCTGCTTCAACGCCTCGAATTCCGCATAGGTCATGTAGACCTCGCCACGGATCTCAATGGTTTCGGGCCAGTCCGAACCTTTCAGCCTCGCTGGAATATCGGCAATCGTCTTCAAATTGGCGGTGATGTCTTCGCCGACGGCGCCGTTGCCACGCGTTGCGCCCTGCATGAACACACCGTTTTCGTAACGCAGCGAAGCCGAAAGCCCGTCGATCTTCGGCTCGGCCGTGAAGGCGATGTCGAGCTCCTTGTCGCGATCGAAGAACCGCCGGCCGCGTTCGATGAAATCGGCGACGTCATCGTCGGTATAAGCCTTGGCAAGGCTGAGCATCGGCACCGCATGGCGCACCTTGGTAAAGCCTTCCGCGGGTGCCGCACCGACCCTGAGCGATGGCGAATCCTCGCGCACCAGCGCTGGAAAGCGCTCCTCGATGGCAAGGTTGCGCCGTGCCAGCGCATCGTATTCCGCGTCGGTGATAATAGGCGCGTCTTCGGTATGGTAGCGCCGGTCGTGCTCGGCGATCACTTCCGCCAGACGCTTCAGCTCGGCTTCGGCCTCGCTTTCGGTCAGGGCATCGACTGGTTTTTCGGACATGGTTTTGCACCTGGCTGCTGTTGGCCCGGGACAATAGATCAGGATTCGGATGGAAGGGAGCTGAATTCTGACAAAACCACGCCGAAACAGCGGGATGGAGCCATATGCTGACTCTGTTGCAAAGCCCGGATTTTCACTGGTCGGCGAACCGTAGGTGGTGGGTCAGTCTGAAATCCCATCGGTCACTGAGCACTCAATCGCGTCGGACCGTGCATCGACGAACAGTCGGGTTCCATCTGTGAATTCAATCAGTACTTCTGCCGCACGAAACCGCCAAACGTGGATCACCATTTTTCCTGAGAGAAGTTTTGTCAATTCGACAGTTTCCTCTTCCAAATCCATCGGATTCTCCTAAGCCGCTGAGTGTTTCTTATACGGCCCGCGAACCGTTGGCTTCTCGGCTTCCTTTGCTTCGATCCACTGCCGAACCATGCGCCATCAGGACGCCGCGATGTTCTCGCGCAGCAGTCGCTCGGCGGCGGCGCGGGCCTCGTCGGTGATCGTGGCGCCGGCCAGCATGCGCGCGATCTCCTCTTGCCGCGCCGGCCGGTCCATCTCGGCAATGCCGGTCGCGACACGGTCGGTGGTGCCGGATTTGGAGATCAGGAAATGCGTCGCCGCGCGCGCCGCCACCTGTGGCGCGTGCGTCACCGACAGCACCTGCACGCGCTTCGACAGCCGCGCCAGCCTTTGGCCGATGGCGTCGGCGACAGCGCCGCCCACGCCGGTGTCGATTTCATCGAAAACCAGCGTCGGCGCCGAGCCACGGTCGGCCAGCGCCACCTTCAGCGCCAGAAGGAAGCGCGAAAGCTCGCCGCCGGAGGCCACCTTCATCATCGGCCCGGGCCGCGTGCCTGGATTGGTGCGCACCCAGAATTCGATCTGGTCAATGCCCTCTTCCATGCGGCTCTCGGCATCGCTCTTCATTTCCACGATGAAGGCCGCGCGTTCGAGCTTCAGGGCCGGCAGTTCCGCCATGACCGCCTTGGTCAGGCCGACCGCCGCCGCATGACGAAGCGAGGACAGCTGTGCGGCTGCGATGTCATACGTCTCGCGTGCCGCGGCGGCCTGCTTTTCCAGCC